>JABSRF010000006.1 GCA_013215275.1 Oligoflexales bacterium
TTAATTGTCTGCAGATGTTTCGAAGATAGTTCGTCCATTTCAGCCTTCATAGAGTGCGCAATCACAGGCCAGAACTGTACTAAAATTAACCATCAATGGGTAGGACATTTATTTGGAGTTACCTTATGTTCCAAACAAACGAGAATCCTTCAATCAGGGGCATGGTTCAAATATAGGCTTTAGCTATGACAAAGCAAACGATACCTATACATGCGAGCAGGGCCATGTTTTGACTCCATATAAAAAGCCAGTTGGCAACACCTATGTTTACAGAATGCTAGGATGTCACTGTAAGAACTGTCCCATAAAGGAAAAATGTCTATCTGGAAAGTGGCAACTCGAAAACCAAATGAAGAAGATTAATCGCAACAAATACGAGGAATACATCAATAAAGCTAAAGAGCACTCCAAGACATCTGAGTTCAAGGCACATGTTCACGAACGATTCTGGAAAATGGAAGGCTTATTCGCTGAAGGTAAAGAGAACCATTGTCTAAAAAGGGCCAAATATAGGGGCATTGATAAAGTTCAAATTCAGGTGAAGATGTCTTCGATTGTTCAAAATATGAAGCGTATTCTGAAACATACCGAAGATAGACTAAAAGGGCCAAAGGCTTCAGAAATGGCAGCAGGCCAGAGGCCTTCTCAGGCCTTTCTGAGGTCGATAGGTTCAATTTTGGCCGATTTATGCTCAGTTATCGCGATATCGGTGGCAAGAATGGATAATCTAAAAAAAATTTTCAATGGCCTCAGATTCTCGGCCAGATTTTACTAAATTCCAAAATTAACGACTTTTTCAACAGCCCGATATAAAAATTGCTTATGATGGAACCTATCTTTATCATAGTGGAAGTTTAGACGAAGCAAGTAAGCTCCATGTGAAGCAGCCATTCGAGATCTTGGAAAACTTCTACAGCGAGCGTCTAGCGATTCCACTTCCGAAGCTAAGGCAAAACATTGGTCTGGCTTTCCATACTCGAACCCAAGGATTTGATAACCAGTCTGTTGATTTGTTTGAGCATTTTCTAAGTTTCGGTAAAAACATGGACTTTAGGATTGGAAATGAGGCTCACACGATTCACTTGCTACAATTAGAGCCAGAATCAATCAATCTGATCACTCAAACTGAGCTGATCCTATCGGTTCCGGATTTTAAGGGGGATGACCGTATTGAAATAGGAAAATTTTTGGTGTTAAGGTATATGAACTTTGATATGCTTGAAGGCCTTTGTGGAAAGCAGCTTGTGACCATCGAAAAGGTTGAAGATTAAGGGGCTTTCGTAAGTACGCTGGACTATGTATAGCCAAACAAATCAGGTTTGCAGAAAAGTCACTCGACTGAAATGGAGAGATCTTAATAATTCCAGGAGATTTCTCGACAAGGCTCGAAATGACATATGCAAACCTGATTTGTTTGGCCATCTTAATGAAGAATAATAAGCAAACGATAAAATCCATTATATGAGCACTTTAATCTATTACCTCAGACACGCCCAAAGCAAACCGGATCCAAGCGTTGATACATCCAATTGGCCCTTGAGTGAGTTAGGTTACCAGCAAGCAGAAAAGCTTGCTGATGTTTTATCCATAAGCAAGTTTGCAAAAATATACTCCAGCCCTTACCGTCGTTGCCTTGAGACGATTGCCCCATATTGTAAAAAGCACTCTCTTACGTATCAGAGTGTGGATGAGCTTAAGGAAAGGAAGCTCGTTGCCTCTTACAATAGGAAAAACTATCAAGAGGTTCATCGAAAATCATGGATATACTTTAGCTTTGCATTGCCTGGCTGCGAATCTTCAAAGGATGCTCAAAAGAGAATCATGACAAGCTTGAAGGATATTGCCCGAGAGCATCCAGGGGAAAAAGTTCTTATTTCAGGTCATGGGCAACTTCTTGCGCTGCTACTCAAGCATATCAACCCAAACTTTGGATTTAGTGATCAACGGCGTCTGTTTAACCCTGATATGAAAGTATTCAAAGTATCTGCAGATCAGATCACTGAGAGCCAGGCCCCTTGCGCTTTGCAGTCGGCGGTTAAAGAGATCGCTGTTCCAGCAGTGAAGTTTTAGTTTCACAAACTTAACTGAAAGGTTAAAACATGCAGTAGTTCGCATGGCTACTTGGCCAGTTGTTTTTTCATGAACTTCACTGCAGCCCCAAATGTGGTATCAAGCGATGGTGGGTGAACAGTTTTAAAGGGAGATCAGTCTATGGCCCCTTGGACGATGATTGTTGCAACCTTTTTTGCGCAAAGTGTAATGATGAGTTTGCCTCAAGGTAGCTTTTCTTCGGCTTTTACACCAAGTTTCCCATTGAAAGCCCATTTTAAAAAATCTGTTAGTGGCCCCTTAGGAACCATTAATTCCTTGCAAGCAACGCCGCATCATAGTGTTAGCTACAACTCTTATCCATTCGACGACCCATCCTCGGTTTTACCACGTCACCCATCAAGCTATGATGAGCTTTATCCCGTTCCTAGTGTTAAGTGCGCCTTGGGTCACAATCGATCCTATCAAAGCCCAGCATACGCCTATGGAAAACAGTTTTTGATGGCAGCTGGAGTGTCTGAAGGTGCATACACCGATGAGCAAACCATCATTGCTTTCATGGGAACTCGCTATTTTAGCTTCAAAGAAGAGGTTCACTTTGTATTGGAGAATTCATCTCATAAGGCTCCTAAGATAAAGAAGCAGCTAAAAGGGATGGCCTCTAGGTTTGCAGGCAAAACACCAGCCAAAGAGCAAGTGGAGGTTGTGAAAGAGTATGCGAGTTCAGTGAACTTTTTACGCAAAATGAATAGTTTGGATGAAGATCAGCGAATCCAAATCCTATTTGGATTGACTTATAAGCTAGTGGTAGATAGCGTCGATCAAGGAGATGCCTACATCAATGTAAAAAAATTAAAAGTTTGGATGGCCTTTGCGATGCCTCTATTAGCAAGAACAGACCCAAATATAAAACTACTTAAAATAAGGCTTGGAGACTTTCACCAAAACCCAGATTGGATCAGTGAGCTTCATCTAAATAGCTTTGCAAAGCATAGTGCCCGGCGAATCTATCGGCACCGAAAATCTCAGACCGTGATCGCAGAAACCCTTGATGAGCAAGGTCAGGTCACTGAAACTGAGATGATTGAGAAGCTTCCTAGCGGGGCTTTTAATTTCGTTTCTTATGATGCAAAAACTGAGTTGAGTCCATTTGGAATGATTCGAAACCATCGCGGTCAAGCTGCTATCAGGCCTACTCCTGACGTTTGTTACGGTTGTCACTATAACTTAAAAACGCGAGAGTTTAACGTGGTGAGGCCAAGTTTTGCTGACCTTAATCTGAGGGACGCAGACTTTGAAAATGAAGAGCTTTTGCAGCATCGTCGTTCTTTTGCCAAACCTGGTGAGAGGATGGTAATACATCAGTAAGATTAGGCCCTGAAAAATTCAAACCCCATTATTTAAAGCTTTCCGATCTGATTCCGATGTGAAGGTGTCCCATTCCGCCCTGTTGGCCAAAAATTTTGGTAAGCTTTTTTCACAGTTGTCGGTATGGTTTTATTGAAAATCTGAATCGGAGAATTAAATTGACTACCTTACCACTTCCGGTTAATGAAGAGCAGCGACTTAGGTCATTATATGATCTATTTATCCTTGATACGGATATTGAAACGGAATACCAGCATTTAGTGGAGCTGACAGCTAATATCTTGGAAACCCCTATTTGCCTGATCAGCTTGATCGATCAGAACCGGCAGTGGTGTAAAGCGAAGCTAGGCGTAGAGATTGAGGAAACGCCCAGGGAGATATCCTTTTGCACTCATACTATTCTAAAAAATGAGCCAATGATAATTAATGACCTAAACAAAGACAATCGCTTTGCTCAAAACCCGTTCGTGGTCAATGAGCCTAATGTAAAATTTTATGCAGGAGTCCCAATCAAATATGAGAAAGACCTAAATTTAGGGACTCTTTGTGTGCTTGATGTTAAAGAAAGGCAACCCTCAGAGCGTCAGATAGATGGACTTAAAATATTAGCTGAAGCGGTCTCTTCAAACCTTAAGCTTAGATTCGAGCATTTTCAAAATCTTAAAAAAGAAGAAGAGCTTCAGTTCAATTTTTCAAGGGTCCAAGAGCTATTGCAAGAGAATCGCGATTTGACCTCAATGTTGATTCATGATTTTAAAAATCCACTCTCAGTGATTACCAGCGCATGTAACATGATCATAGACAAGAACAAAAAGCCTGAAAAATATATTGAAAAAATCTCTAGTTCAGCAGGCAGAATTGGCCAAATGATAGAAAGTTTTTTGGATACAGAGGATGATGAGCTTCTATCTGATCAACTTAATTTGGTACGTGTCAGCGTCAAGCGTTTCTTGGAAAAGCTAAGACAAAGCTTAAATAGTGAAGAAAGCCTGCCTATCGAGCTTGGGAAGATTCAATTAGAAGACGTCGTTTTAGATGAAGGCTTGATTAGTAGGGTTTTGGAAAACTTGATTTCTAATGCTAATAAATACGCATCGGATAGTGAGAAAATTTACATAGAATGCCTAGATGAGCCACAAAAAAACAGCGTTGTTTTTAATGTTAAGGATCAAGGCCCAGGTATTCCCAATAATTTGAAGCAAAAAGTCTTTAAAAAGAATTTCAAATCAGGGGTGGCACAAAAGCCCCAGACTAGCAGCCAAGGTTTAGGGCTTGCATTTTGTCAGAAAGTTGTTGAAGCCCACAAGGGACTCATTTGGATTGAGGATCATTACCCAAAGGGGTCAAGCCTGTGCTTTCGAATTCAGAAAGACTTAGATTTATCAGAAAAAGAAGTGCTTTCAGAAAAAGCCGGGTGAGCATCATAGCCTGATCGTCCCCCAGATCACATTTTTTTGTATTCATTTGAGTCCTTTTTAAGCATAATATTGAGACATTTCATTCATCAAAGGTCAATGCTATGCCAAAGATACTCGTGGTTGATGACTCTGCCCCTATGCGTGCTAGTATGCGTACTATGCTGGAAGCAATAGGGCATGAAGTGGTGGAAGCTAGCGATGGGAGTGAGGGCCTAAAAAGACTTCAAGAAAATACTGACTGTAAATTGGCATTTGTAGATGTGAATATGCCAGTCATGGATGGCTTGACGATGATTCAAACGGTCATTGTTAATGAGTATGCATACTATCCTGACATCCCCTTTGTTGTCTTGACGACCGAAGACAATCCAAGTGCCATTAGCATGGCAAAGGTGGCAGGTGTTAAAGGGTGGTGTATTAAGCCCGTGAAGCAAGATGTGGTTGAAAAACTCATTTCACATATCCTGCCTAAAGAAGGCTAAAGCTTCAGCCCTCTAAGTCCTGGTGAAAGTCAGTCTTCGTGTTGCCATTCGCCCTGCCAGTTTTCAATCGGTTTATGAATCTGAAAAACTTTTTGATTAACAAAGTCTGCGACGGCAAGGGCACGAGCATTGAGCTGAGGGGGCTTATGCTGGGCTAGGGTTTTTGTGGATCCAACAGGTTGAAAATAAGGGTCGAAACCGAAGCCCCCTTCTCCCTGAGGGCTTACAATAGACCCTTCGATTTGTCCTTGATACAGGTACACCTTCCCACCCTTTTTGTGCCCAAGGAGGACGGTCCAGGTTGCCTTTTTACCCAAGTGATTTTGCAAGTCCTTTAAGAGCCAGCGAATGTTGATACCCACCTCGGCACCTTCAACCTCTAGGCTTGTGTCGTCCACGAGGCATAGATCCTGCAGGCAACTTGCTTTATGGGCCATGACACTGATCGGGTCTGCAGCAATCTCTGCGAGGTCGTGATTGCTAGCTTGTAAGCTGATGCCAAATTGAGCAAAGAGTTGTTGAAACTCTGCTAACTTGCCTTTATTACTGGTGTTTAAAAAAACGTCCATAGTTCCTTTTTAATGCTTAAAATTATGAGGAAGCCCTGACCAACACTCTTGGTAGTTCTTCTGCAGTAAATGGGTATCAAGAGCAAATTTCGTTGGCTGCCAAACAAGCTTACTTTCGAACATAAATGCCAAGGTGTCTTTATAGTGCTCTGGCTTTAAATTTGCTTCGGTGGCATGGGCAAAGGCCTCTTGGTCTGGACCATGAGGAGCCATACAGTTGTGGAGGGAGCCTCCACCTGGAACGAATCCTCCTGGCTTAGCATCATAAGCTCCGTAAATTAAGCCCATATACTCACTCATGATATTACGGTGGTAGTATGGGGGCCTAAAAGTATCTTCTGCAACCATCCAGCGTTCAGGAAAAATCACAAAGTCTATGTTGGCTACCCCTGGGGAGTCAGTCTGTGAAGTTAATACTGTAAATATTGACGGGTCTGGGTGGTCAAAGCTGATAGAGCCAATGGTGTTGAATAAGCGCAGATCGTAACGGTAAGGTGCATAGTTGCCATGCCAAGCAACCACATCGAGGGGGTGATGCTCCTGGTAACTGAGCCACATATGCCCTTGGTAGCGGCAGATGACCTGGAAATCACCGTTTGTATCGTGGTATTCAGCACTTGGGTACTCAAAGTCACGAGGGTTTGCAAGGCCGTTTGCTCCAATAGGCCCAAGCTCTGGCAACTGGAAAGCTTGGCCATAGTTTTCGAGTAAATAGCCCCTGGCATGCTTTCCAATAGGGTTAACTTGAATCTTTAGCCCCCTTGGAATGCTCGCAATAAAGCCAGGCTCAAGCTCAAGCCTTCCAAGCTCTGTGCTAATTGATAGGGCACCATCCTGAGGTACAATAAGCATCTCGGCATCGCAATTATAAAAAAAGCGGTTTTTCATAGGCTTCGTGCATACAAAAAGGTGGATCGCTCCTCCAGCAAAAGATTGAGGGCTTCCTATCCCTAACCAACTCACACAACCATCGATAAAATCGAGCTGTTCCTGAGGGATGGGGAGGGGATCCCACCGGAGTTGATTGGGAGAGCTTGGTTCGCTGTTTGTAAAAGGAGGCGAAGAAAATAGCTTCATAGGTAGGTGTGAGAACTTACCTTGACTGACAGAAGGCCGAATACGGTATAACCAGCTTCTGAAGTTTTGGGACCTAGGGCGAGTGAAAGCAGTTCCACTCAATTGTTCAGCATATAGCCCGAGGGGTGGCTTTTGGGGAGCGTTTTTACCCCTTGGGAGGGCTCCTTCGATGGCCTCTGATTCAAAATAACTTGCAAATCCACTTGCATACTCTGTTCTCGCTGCCATAAGGCCTCCTTATCTCCCTTGAGCCGCAAAATAGCTTCGTTTAGATGCTAGATATTATTGAACTCCAGGAAAGCAAGCAACGCGAAATTATCACTGGTGCTTTACCGATAAGTATGGAGAGGATTGACGATGTATTAACAAATTAGCTCGAACGATTTAAGTGCTTGTATAGCTTTTCAGGAACCTCATCCAAAGATATCACCTCGTCAGCAGCCCCTAGTCTAATGGCCTCTTTAGGCATCCCAAAAACCACGGAGCTATGCTCATCTTGGGCGAAGTTATAGGAACCAGCTTGCTTCATGCTCAGAAGGCCTTTTGCTCCATCTTTTCCCATTCCGGTAAGGATAATTCCTACACTGTCCTTACCAATGACCTTGGCCATCGATTCAAACAGAACGTCTGCAGATGGTATATGGCGGTTGACCGGTTCCCCCTCGGTTACATGGGCGACTAGTTGATGATCCTTATTTCTGGCAATTTTTAAATGCTTACCCCCTGGAGCAATATAAACATGCCCCCACTCGATTGGAGCTCCATGCTTTGCTTCTGCCACTTCTAGTAAGCAACTTTGGTTGAGACGGTTTGCTAACAGCTGCGAAAAGTAGCTTGGGATGTGCTGCACAATCAGGATGGGAGGAAATGACTTAGGAAGCCTGCTAAGGACCTTCGCTAAGGCAACGGTACCACCGGTTGAGGTCCCTATGGCAATAATTGTTTTTTTTCGACCTTTGATTTCAACATTGTTAATGTGAGACGAGGCAACGCTCATCTTTTGGATCATAGATTTTTTAATTTTGTGAGCGCTGCTAATTTTGTCTCGCAAGATTGTCGAAAAATCAGCAAAAGACTTCAGTTCAGGCTTTTGAATGAAGTCGATGGCACCCAGCTCTAAGGACTTAAGTGATAGGAGGCCATCTTCGTTGTTGGCTGCACTGACCATGATCACGGGTAACTTGCGTTTAGGAATCAGAGTTTCTAAATATTCAATTCCAGATACATTTGGCATATTGATGTCCAAGGTGATCACGTCTGGCTCGGAGTGAGCCATCAACTTTTCGGCTTCGAGCGGGTCATTAGCGACCCCGAAAACCTTCATCTTTGGATCTTCTTCTATTGCTTTCACAAGGGTTTTTTGAATGACCTTTGAATCATCTACGATTAACACTGAAATCTTCTTATTGGGATCAGCCACAGGCTCGCTGATGGGATTTATCGCTGTACTTCTTATCAAGCTTGGAGCAGCTTGATAAACTGACTGGGATGCTTTGGTTAATCGGTTTTTTGTAACACCTAGGTTTTCGCATAGCCCACTAATAATGAATCCGTTATTGCTTAACTGTTTTTTTAACTTGCTAATCACCTTACGTATGGTCTGTTCGTCAAAGTAAATCAAAATATTTCTGACAAAAATGTAGTTAAAGCTCATAGGGATCGAAAGGTCAAAGTCGCAGATATTGTGCTTTCGGAATTTAATCTTTGCAGCTAAATCAGGGCTTATACGGTAGAAACCGGCATTCCTTCCCGTTCCTCTTAGGAAATACTTTTTGATGAGGTGGCTTGGAACCTCTTGCTCCACCAACTCAGCGTTATAGACACCTGTTGCCCCAGTTTCTAAAGCCTCTGTATCAATATCACTTGCCAAAATTCTAAAATCAAAACCATTTAGCTTTTCTGAAAGCTCTGCCATACACATTGCCAGTGAGTATGCCTCTTGTCCCGTTGAGGATGCAACCACCCAAATAGAAACAGGTCCCCGGGGAGGGTTTTTTATTAAGTGGTTCTCGATAAATGTGAAGTGTTCTTTCTCACGAAAAAACTCAGTTTTATTGGTCGTTAGGGCATTGACGAAGTGTTCAAGCTCTTCTCCTTTGCGCAGAAGTAGCTCGTAGTATTGGCTCCAGTTCTGTAGGTTTAGGGCTCTCAGTCTTTTTCCTAGCCTAGCTGAAATAAGGCTATCTTTTGATGCTCCAAGGGTGATACCAGTTCTCTCTTTTAAAACCTTAGATATCTTGTCAAAGTGATTCTTGTCAATGGGAGGAAGCTCATATGCGCTCCAAGACTTTTTTTTCGCTAAAGACATGACTCTTCCTTACTAAATGCTTTCCCAGCCACCGCTGTTTTGATTAGAACTATTGGAGCTTTCTCCGACCGCAATCTTTTTCTTCTCATTTTGATTTACCTTGGGGCGAAAACGATCGAGCCCAATGACGGTCTCATGAGGTGACTTAGGTTTATTTTCCAATATTTTTTGATTCAGAGGATCTGCTTTGCTGCCATTAATAAAGGTAAGCAGGTTAACCACAAGGTCTTTTAACTCGCTAGCTAAGGTTTCCATGGTTTCACTGGAATTGGCAGATTTCTCAGCTGTTTCTGAGTTTAGTTGAGTTGTTTGATCCAACTGGTTCATCGCCTCATTGACCTGGATAATACCCTCAGACTGCTCTTTGGATGAGTTGACAATTTGGCTTGATTGGGAAAATAAGTTTTCAGCTTCGAAAGCAATTTCATTGAGATGCTTTGCGGTGCTTTGCACGAGTGTATTAGCAGACTCAACTCGCTTACGATTTTCACCAGTGATGGCTTCAGCATTCTTTAGGGAATCTTTGACCATGGATGCGATTTCTAAGGAGGCTTTACCACTCATCTGTGCTAAGTTTCCGACCTCCTGAGCAACAACGGCAAAGCCCCTTCCATGCTCCCCTGCCCTCTCAGCTTCTACGGACGCATTAAACGAAAGCAATTTAGTTTGAAAAACAATTTCGTCAATGATTTCAGTTTTGTCTCCGATTTCTTCAATGACTTTTACCAGGGCTCCAATTTTTTCATTACTTTCGGTGATTTGACCCATCGATTTTATCAGACCACTCATGGATTGATTGCCCGAGTCTGCCTTTTCCATCACTTGTTTGGAGTTGTCAGAGGACTTTCTCGCTTGTTCCACATTATTTTTGACCATGCCTGAAATTTCTTCGATGGATGCAGCAGTCTCAGTGATGGAGTTTGCCTGTTCTGTGGCTAGTTCAGCGAGCTGTCTACTTGAGTTTGACACGTCAATGGCAGCCCCTCCTACCTGCTTGCTGCTGGCTTTGAGTTGGGATGCTATTGAGAGGATGGGGGCTGAAATATACTTAGCTACAAAAACCCCTAAAATAATTGAACAAAATGCTGATAAAATAGCAATAAGAGTCATGCTCCAAGCCAGTTTGTTCACAGGAGCTAAGGCCTCACTGACTTCTACCTGTGAAATAATTGCCCATTCAAAGCCAAGGATATTAACTGGGCGGTAACTAATAATTGCCTCTTTTCCAAGGTGGTTTTCACTAATGGTAACGCCTGACTTACCACCTAAGGCTAAATTTGCTTCGCCATTTGAAATTTTTCCTACCTCGGGTTTACGAAAGGCGCTTACGACCCCACGATTTTCAGGGTCTATCCTTGAGTCAGAGCGAGGGAGCTGATCGGGGCCAATTAGGATCGACTCACCAGTTTCTCCCATGCCTTCTGTAGCTGTCATGATCTCGTTGATCGTCCCTATGGGCATTTGAAAGATCAAGATCGCAACCTTTTTTCCCTTATGAAAGATTGGAGAAGCAATAAAGCTTGCAGGTGCATTGTAAGAGGGAAGGTACTGAGCATAATCAACGAAAGCAGTGCTATGCATATCGGATAGACTATTTGCTAATTGGAATACTTTGCCGATTCCTGACTGGCTGTAGGGCCCATCTATCAAAGAGGTCGCAAAGTCAATTTCTTTAAAAACTGAATAAACAATAAGACCAGTTTTTGCATCAGCAATGAATATATCGTAGTACCCAAATTTCTCTAAATAATCTCTAATGGGTGGATGAAAGGAGTGGTGGATTTGTGAGTATTGCGAAGAATCATTAGCTTTATCAAGCAAATGCTTTGAGCCTAGAGGATTCTCATTGTTGGATATGTAATAGTATTGAAGTGCTGTTTCAGCAGGCTTTAAGCCCTTGAGTAACTCCATGGTCCCAGGGTCATCGGAATTGTGTTTACGAAACTCAGAAGCAAAATTATTTAGATAGTAGTTTTGTATCTGTGATTTCATACTGGAGATTCGATTGGCATCCAGTGAGTTTTCGCTTACGATACTTTGAAAGGCATCTTGGAGCTGGACAGCAGCGTCAACAATCATTTTATCTTCTGAGAAGGTTATCACCTGATTTTCAATGGTTTTGAAGTATCGTTGCACCTCACTCTTTTTTAGTTGTTCGATGGAAGCTAGTTTGTCGAACTTAGATTCAACCAGGAAATCACTGGCAAAATTGTACGCAATGATGCTTGTGATTAGCATTGGTAAAATACCATTGAGCATAAACTGGAAAACTAATTTTGACTTGAGTGACGATTTCATGATTGATCCTATGAAGCTTGCAGGTGCATGCTGGTTTCAAACGCAGTGCCTTCCAGGGTTTTTTCTAAATCAATGAGTAAGGTGAGATCCCCTGCAGAACTTTTTGCAACTGCATAGACTCCATCTTTCCGGTTTTTTCCCCGATCAAACTCCTCCAAGCTAATTTGCGACTCTTCATAGCTGGTAACATCAACGATTTCATCAACAATCGCGCCGACCAGTAAGTCACCAACGTGAGAGATGATGACACAAGTTTTTTTAGGAATTGCTTTTTCCTCTGGCATTCCTAGGCACAAGCGCATATCGATGATTGATATAATTTGACCTCTAACATTAATCAGTCCTTTGTAAAAACCAGGGACTTTCGGAAGAGGAGTGATCATAGGAGGACGGATGATCTCTTTGACTTTTGCCAAAGGAATCCCATAATTCTTTTTGTGAAGGCAGAAGACAATAAACCTGCCTTGTTTCAGTTTTTCGGCTTCAGAAGTTTCATTATTACTCATATGCATCATCCAGCTAGTTTAAGCTTTGGCTTCATTTTATTCCCTGCGATTAACTTTCTTAAATCAAGCACTAGCGCGACCTTTCCATCGCCCAAAATCGTGCCACCACAGGATTCTTTGATTTGGTTCACTTCCTTGCTAAGCTCTTTAAGCACAATTTGTTCTTGTGAAAGGATATCACTGACAAGAAGAGCATACTCTTGATTGTCAAAATGTGTGATAAGAGCTAAATGGTACTTTTTGTTGCTTTTATGTTTGCTTTCCTGACTATACCCAATTGCGAGAATTTCCCTTAAATCTAAGACAGTAAGAATACGGTCCTCTAAGCGAATCTTATTAAACTTAGAGTCAGCTTGCTGCAAGGTGCTTGTGCTTAGAGAGATGGTCTCATGAAAATCTGAGTTAGGAATCACATAGCGCTCACTGTTCACAAGAATAATGGTTCCGTTGAACATAGCTAGGCTTTGAGGGACTTTAATGGTGAATACTGTTCCTTTGTTTTTTTCGGACCGTATCTGACAAGTTCCCTTGAGTTGCTTTAGTTTTTCGTTGACCACATCCATACCGACCCCTCGGCCTGATATTTCGGTGGCTTCCTTTCTGGTAGAGAATCCAGAATTGAATATTAAGTTATAGACTTCGTTGTCGGTGAGCTTAGACGGGTCTCCTGTGATTAGGCCTGAGTTCGTGGCTTTTTCAATGATTGCTTCCCGATCGAGGCCCTTACCATCGTCGGTTAAAATCATTTCAAAAGATCCTCCATTGCGACCCGCTTTTAGGCTAATCACACCTTCTTTTGCTTTGCCATTTTTTAGCCTCGTTTCTTGATCCTCAATACCGTGGTCAACTGCGTTCCTAACCATATGGGTAAGAGGATCAACAAGGGCATCAACGATCGATTTATCAAGCTCCGAAGACTGACCCTCTTTTAAAAACTTAATGAGCTTTCCAGTTATTTTAGCCGTGTCACGAACGGCTCGTTCCAGCCTTGCGAATAGGGGACTAATGGGAACCATGCGTAGGTTGACCATGGTATACCGGAGGTCCTGGGTTATTTTTTTTAGTGAGGTGACGGTTTGTTCGATGAACTCTCTTTGCGCTTCAAGATTATCCTCTAAGCTATGGTCCAGGGAAGATTGTAAGATAACTTGTTCTCCAAATAACTCCATAAGCTCGTCTATGCGATTTAAAGGAATTTTTATAGACTCTATTCTTTTATTTGTCGCTTGCGCTTGTGCAGCACTTGGAGCTGCCTTCTTTTCTAAATGACTAGACTTCGGCTTATCAGCGGTGTTTGCATGGCCCTGAACCGGATTACTTGCCTTAGCATCGACCACTTTCGGTTTTTTGGCAGCTTGGTTTTTCCCTGGTAAATAAAACACACCGTAGGCTTGTGCATCGGGCGTTTCAGAGCTTTGATTTGATTCTGCTTCAGCTTCAGCTTGATTGTCCTCGGACCTCTCCCCATCATCGGTCTTCGCTGATTGCTGATCCGTTGTTGCTTCTTCAGCCGGAGCCGATGCATCATTGGCATCTGCTTGTTCATGGGTTTTGCTAAGCTCTTTGCGAAAAAGCTCAAGCTCCTCTACCATCTCACTGGTCTCTTCCTTGGGACCGGAGCTAAGCTTCATAAAGTATGAGCGCAAGAGGTCACTGGATTCCAGCAGCTTATCGATTAAAGGTGGAGTTGCTTGCATGTCTCCAGAGCGTAAAAGGCTCAGTATATGCTCGATATCGTGAGCGTAAGATGAAAGACCGGTGAGTCCAATTGTTTTGCTTGAGCCTTTCACATTATGAAAATAGCGGAACAATTCATCGACCACGAGGTTGTTGCTAGAGTCCTTTTCGAATATCAGCAAGGTTTGTTCGATATGTTCGACGATATCTCCAAGCTCATCGGTAAAAGTTGTCAGTAAGTCATTTAGTAAATCACTTTGATCCATCGACATGGGCTCCCATCTGTTCACACAGCTTGTGTCGGTGTAGGATGCCCTGGTATTGAGTTGATTTATCCTTTGCTCGTCATAAGCCCCCAATATATTGTGACTAAGTAAAGCATGCCTTTCAGATAAGTAAGTTTGTTGCTGAGAAAACCTCTTGCTTCAAGGTTTTTTTCTAAGAAGCAGTTTGGTGTGTTTGATTGATTCATTGGTGGACTATTACAGACGCAAAAAACCAAATTATGTGCTGATTATCAGTAGGCTAAGCTTGAGAAACAATAAAACTAAGCTTTTTCTTTGGATTGGCGAATCTTATTTTGGGTGCTGCGTCGCACAGCTTACCAATCAGTAATAATCAGTTCGTTAGAGGAAAAAAATATGAACTTTTTAGGCATTTCAATCGTTATCGCATTTTTTTTGTCGGTTGCAATCGGGTATCTTAGTGCAAACTCTAAGTATGCTTCGAAGTCCCATGATGTGAAAAAGAAAGTTAAAACTGAACGCCTAGCCTCAGGATTGGAATGTGGTTTAGGCATCCCAACGTTTTTTTTGGGCTTTTTCTTGCTTTTCGTACTCAGCTCTTACTTCGGGCTTAAGTGCCTCGAGCTTTTCCCAAACCAGCTCCAATGTAATCTTCTCAAGAGTTGGGTTTTTAACCTTACCAAAGTCTGGGCTTTGAATGGAACGGTGCTTCAGGTTATTGGGGCACCATGATACTGCCTTAGTATGGCCATGAAGCTGAAGCGAACAAATATCAGCTGCAACAGCTAAGTGGCTTGGCCCATTTGAGTTGCCTAAAAAGAGCTGATGGCTTGCAATAAGAGCTGCAAGCTCCTTGAAGCTAGTTGCTGGTGCTTTGTAGGTTTTAACTGAGCAGCGAGAGATCGCTTCATCAATCTCCGCTTCTTCACCGGGCCCCCAAACCCAGGTAACCTTTGCTCCCCATTCACTCACCAGACGTCTAGCAATTTCACAATACCGTTCCAGTGGCCATTTGCGTATGGGCCTTCGATGGGTTGGGCTTAAGATCACCCTAAGGGGCTTACTGGCTAATCCTTCGCGGTAGCTTGTACTTTGAAAAAAATCATTCGTGGGCTTTAGATGCTGTTCAAACCAGGGGAAGTCTAGCCTGCGATCTTGTGGTGAAAAACCACATTCCCTCAATAGCTCAAATTTTTCATCTACAATATAGGTTTGAGAATTGTGGGCACGAGGGTAGGTTTTGTGGTACAAAAACCGACGAGAAGAGTCCGTAGAAACCTTAATCTTACCCTTGCTAATTAGCGTAAATAGACCACTTCTTGGGTCATTCATTAAGTCAATGACTAAGTCGTAAGCGTGGGAACGAACACGCTGAAAATGCTTTAAAAATTGAAGATAACTATCTTTTTCATGGTAATAGATGAGCTCATCAAGGTAAGGATTGCCCTCTAGAACTTGTTTGCCCATTTTGTGGCAAAGAAAGCTGATGTGGGCGTTTGGTAGCTCACGGCGTATTTCTCTAATGCACGGGGTACTGAGAATAATATCCCCTAATTGGCGCAGTTGAATAATTAATACTTTTTGATACTCTGGCAATCCTGGCTCCTGGCTCTTTCTTTTTCATTCTACGGCGTAGTAAAATGTAGTACAAAGTGCATAACTTATTATTTAAACAAAGTTCTGTCGATGCTTTCTTAGGATTGATCGCGACGGGGATTGGATGTTCTTGTGTGCAGGCTTTTTGGTTTCAGATCCATAACACTTAGCCAAGTTCATAAAAGCCTTATCAGTGCTAATAACGCACTGGTTCAGCAAAGTTCAAAGCACCCTGATGGATGGGGGGTTGCATACTATGCTTTAGAAGTTCCTCATATCATCAAGTCTCTGACAGCAGCGATCAACTGTCAGGTCTTTAAAAAAGTCTCAGCCATGGTCTCCTCCTACACAGTCCTAGCGCACCTTCGCAAAGCAACCGTTGGGGAGATTGACCTTGTCAATACGCATCCTTTTCAGCTTGGGCATTGGACGTTTGCACACAATGGTAATTGTAAGAATTTTAAGGGTGTTCGTGATCAGCTTATTGAAAAAGTAGACCAAAACCTTAGGCGATACATCATTGGAGAAACGGATAGTGAGCTTATTTTTTTTCTGATCTTAAGCTTCCTCTCAAAAGAGCATGACCTAGATTCGAGCGAACTCAAGCTAGACCACCTGGCTGATGCTGTTAAGAAGGCAAAAAAAGTTCTGGTCTCTGCAGCAGGGCCTTTGTTCCCTGATGATGCAGGCGATGCTAGTGAACACTTTTTAACCTTTATCATTACCAACGGCAGCTTGATGCTAGCTCACCAAGGTGGTAAGACCTTGTTTTACAGCACTCATAAAAAAAGGTGTCCGGACCGAGATCAATGTCCAATGTATGCAAATGTCTGTGAGCGACCGACAGTCAGTGGCAAGGTTCATCATCTGATTTTTAGTAGTGAGCCCTTACAAGGCGAAAACGTCTGGATCCCGATGGGTTTTGAAGAAATGGTTGGGCTTGATGATGCTATGATGCTCAAAAAGTTTCACTGACCAAAGTTAAGCTTTTTTTGTTCCGAGCCTAGCAATTTTTGCTAAATCTTTGACACTGAGGCGACCCACTAAGACTGCCAATGTGCTAGGTGAATCTTGCCAGACGACCATGTTCATTTGGTCAGACGCATAGGGTTGATATTTTAATCCGCTTTCATCACCTTCTTCTGCATTTTCAAGGTCTTTCAGTTTGCCAAAAAGGGTAAAGAAGAAAAGCTTTGCACCTTGCGCTTTCTGACCATATTGAACCACCGCAATTTTTGCGACCTCATAGTCAATGATAGAAGCGCCCTCCGGTTTCCAGCTGGGGTCGATTTTATTCAACGAACGGGGGACAAACTTCAAATTTGGGGTGTTGGCAAAGTACTGGTCTATCTCTAGTTTTTCCACACTAGGAAGGTATAATCTTTCACCTGATTGATCCTCTTCCATAGCCAAAGCTTCATATGATAAAGCGTTGAGAGGGTCATTGAGTTTCGCTTCCTTTTGAGGGGCGAAAAACTTGAACATCCCTACAAGGCAACTGACGAAGATAACGAAAAAAATTATTTTTCGGAAAAAATTTGACTGTGCAACGCTGGTTTCTAACTCACTTATTTTTGATTCTTCTAGTTCTTTATCTTGCCCTAATTCATCCAAGCTTGAGTCGTATTTATCTTGCAAGACCATGGTCCTCTTAGAAAGAGTATGTTACAGCGGAAAACCTCGATACAATGTTAAGGTTCCGTGCCTAAGGATGGTATTTATACCTAATTATACCACGAATGCTCATCTTTCACCTTTTCAGAAAAATAACGTAAGTTATTGATTTTGACTTCTCGTAAGCTTTTGAAATTCACCCAATATCTGAGGTGTAGTCTAGCAAGTAATCTTTTTTTGGGTCGGGGGACGAAAGAGATGATCCATTAGGAGCCATTCGTAAAGCATGGGACAAGAGCTCAGGATGCCTTACTAAAATGGAAAAAATTTTGAAGCTACCAACATTGTGCTCTGTGTTTGTTTATGATGCAGCTTGGCCTGTTTACAGGACTTGCAAACAGTCTCAAAAGACCTCAGAATAATTCCAAGGCATCTTTTTGTTTTCTATGGCAGGATCTCTTATAATTTTTAGGTCCCAATATCTTGTTTATGGTTACCAATAAGCTAAATCGTCCCTCTCTATACAAGGTCTTTTATGTCCTTTGTCAATGAAAAGCAAAAGTCACCAAGAATCACTGTTCGTCACCAACTTAGATTTTTTGGATACCGGATTGATGGATTGAAAACGGTCAACTCCACTTATAATAAACCCCTAGAGTTAGAGAAGCTCGAAAAATTACGGGCATTGGAAAGCGACATGCTCAACCTTATGCTTGAAAATAAAATTTCAGGCCCTAAAAGGAAACCCCGCGGGGAACTTGAGGGGGCTAAAGATATCTCAGAGTGTGTTAGGTGAATTAATGAAACTCAACTCCTTGGCTTTCATCGTCTGTGTGGTTTTTTCGATTACTTACAGACTAATGGCACTTCCTATTGGATTTGGCTTCAACCAAGGCGAGCGTGAATACTTAGAAACTCGCTCTAAAAATTTTGACGTCTATCACGACAAAGAAGCAGCCACCGAAGGGGCAATGACTGTTAACGCTCTGGAGGCTGCTAAACCTATTGTTGAGGCTTGGATCGGTATCCAGCGAGATCGAAAGCTTCCAGTGGTGTCTTCTGCTGTCTCCGCGAATGCCTCATTTGCCAATTTTATCTTTGATACGATTGAGCTGCAAACGATGGCAGAGGGTGGGCGTGATTTATTTTGGCACGAATTTGCTCATACTAGCATGTATGACCACTTTCATCATTTGCTAGGCCCTGCTGAAAGTGTCGTTTATTTACCTTGGGTTCCAGCATGGTTTCTGGAGGGTTTTGCTGAGTCTCTTACTATCTCTGTTGGTTCAGACGTTCAGGCGTCTATTGAGCGCTATCAAGCGCTACGCAGAGATTGGCCAAGCTTCGATAGCCTGCACCACTTGTACAATTCATCATTCGCTTTAAGGGCTTATGCCACTTCTGGGGCCTTTGCAGCATGGTTTTTTCGTCGTATTGCAGCCAAAAATAAAGGGCCATTCCTCCACAAGTTTTTAGACAAACTCTCTAGCTACACCACTCCAAAATACTACCCTTGGTCTTTCAATCCTTTTAGCCGCTTTATGCCTATGGACGAGGTTTTACGTGATTACCTCGGCAAATCAGGCGAAGAGCTCTACGAGCAATACAAAAAGGAAGCAGCAGCTTATTGGAAGGCCCATCGAAAAGGGCCAAGCTTACTGGAGCTTCCCGGTGAGCGCCTATTGCTCAATAGCTTAGGGGGCTTTGATACTAATCAAAATGAAGCATACCTAATCTTTCGGCATGATGGTGAGAAAACACGCATGCGCTTGGAGTTTGATAAAGCGACCGGTTGGATGAAACGGGTCAAGCCAACACCGTTTAAGATCCTTGATCCAAGTAGCTCAAATCTGCAAATTGCCCGCCCTGGATTTCAAGTGGCAGTCGTGAGCACCATCGAGGGTAAAACCGGATTTTATAAAAATCGTCTGGTGCTGATGGATACGAAGTCCAAAGGGGCAAAGGTCAAGAAAACCATTATGCACCTTAAAGACAGTGTCTACGGCCTCTATGAAGCGCCAAATAAGATTGTTTGGTTAGAGAAAAAGGGTGGCCTTAACAGATTATGCTATATCGAAAAATCTAAGCTTAAAGGTCGTTTGCCGCTGGGGAGGAGTGAAGCTCAATGCCCAATTAAAGCAACTCTGCCAGCAAGCCTGCAAGTCCTTGGTGATATCAAGAAAACCTACCCTGCTATTGGAGTTTTCCCCCCTAGTGAGCAGGACTTATCCCTTAGCACAGAGATCTGGTTAGCGATAAAAGAGGAGACCCTCGTTGGTGATCGTTATCGCATCATAGCGTGGGACACCACCAAAGAAAAAACGAGGACTGTGTACTATAATGGTGGTGGCCACCCCCTGCAAATGGCCCAGGCAGGAAATAAGCTTTGGTTGCTGGTCGCTGAGCATAACCGCAGATCTTTGAAAAGCATTGATATGCAGGGCCAGTGTCAAGGGAACTTTCATTTAGAAGACTTTCCTTTGCAAATTCGTGGCCTTCAGGATGGTGGTGTTATTTTTGGGCTCTACCGAGGGTCCTCATATGTCCTTCGTAAAATAGATGCAAAGCTTATGCGAACGAAAGCCTGCACCTTTAGTATGTCTCCTTCTTCACCCCTTCTTTGGGCAATGCAACAGGATAAGAAGGTCAGCTTTGCGCAAGCGCTAAAAAAATCTTCAACCTGGAATGAAAAGTTTGACGGCTTAGAGGTCAAAAAACAGCTTAATCAACTTGCCTTGGCTTCGGGCCTTGATCGGGTGAGCTCCTCGCAAGGTGAGGACTCAGTGACGCCTGCTAAGACAAAATCTGCAAGCTGGCGGGGAAGGCCTGTGTTCGCATTTCCTTGGATTGGTGCCGAAGATGTCTTGGGTACCCAGATTGGTATTGTCTCTGTACCTCTCATCGACCACATGCAGAATGAGTCAATAAGAGCGACCATGCTTGTTGGTTTAGAAAGTCGCTACCCTAATACAGAAATTTCCATGATTTCCACCCGGTTTTGGCCCACGATTACCTTGGGGGTTTATAGACGCCAAGCCTGGAATGGGCGTTGTTTTTTCAGAATTGGCGAGGACATTGTTCCATACACATCTTATTACGACGAGAAAGGGCTCAGGCCAGAAGTGAGGTTTCCATGGTACGGTTGGAATTACACCATCAACCTGACTCTTGGAATGCGAGCTGGTGTCCAAGATCGCTATTTAGGTGCATGCAATGTGCCTGAGGGGCGCATCAATGAACCTTATGCTGAGCTGAGCGTCAGTCGCCGGTTTGGTCGTTTCTCCCTGAGTTATTACCTAAACGCAAAAGTCGCGCCAGAACAAATCAACCCAAATTATGATTACAACACCCTGACTAGCTCAGTGAACGCAAGTGTAGCCCTGCCATTTTTACGTTCCCGGCTTTCTCTAGGCGTTGAAGGCAGCCGCATGCGAGGGAAAAAGCTTCCTCTCCTCCGCCAAACATACCAAGCATTAAAGACCTTCGTTCCAGGAAGTGGCGGTGGCTATAACAAAAACAACTTTCCCATCATTGGGAGCGGGAGCCTCTTTGCCATTAAGTATGGTGATACGCAGGCAAGGTTAAAAACTTCCTGGACCTATCCTATCATGCCTTATCTGGA
This sequence comes from Oligoflexales bacterium, assembly GCA_013215275.1. Taxonomy (GTDB): domain Bacteria; phylum Bdellovibrionota_B; class Oligoflexia; order Oligoflexales; family Bog-1112; genus JABSRF01. The sequence continues at coordinate 20,830 of JABSRF010000006.1, forward strand.
CACTATGCTTTGGTTGTTTTACTTGCAAAGCATAAACTTTACAGCCTTTTATAATTACGGGGGAGCTTGGTACCAGGGAATCACTGAAATGGAGGATAATCTCATTGCTGCCCACGGCTATAAAATCGACTTGCTCTTTGAAAACAAAGGAGTAGGCTTTAACGCTAGCTTAGGATCTGGGCAGGTGCTTGAAGAAGATTTTGAACTCTATGCTACCTTTGGCTTCGATGCCTTTTTTTGAGCAAACCCTACCCATATATTTAACGGTAATTGCAGATTGGAACGGTTTTATGGCAAGCAGTTTTGGCCATTCTTTTAGGGTCACAAGCTTTGGTGAATCCCATGGGGGCGGAGTAGGTGTGGTGATTGATGGCTGCCCGGCAGGTTACTCGATCTCGCTAGAAAAAATCCAAGCATTTCTTGATCGCAGACGGCCTGGACAAAGTGTCTTAAGCACTCCTCGCCAAGAAAAAGACCAAGTGGTATGCCTCTCAGGCTTAGAGGGTGGCAAAACCTTGGGAACCCCGATTGCCCTCGTTGTCTATAACAAGGATGCCAAAAAAGACCATTATACTGATATGACTAAGGTTTTTAGGCCATCCCATGCTGATTACACGACGGAGTTGAAATATGGGATTCGAGCAGTCAGTGGTGGGGGGCGTGCCAGTGCCCGTGAAACGATCGCTCGGGTCGCAGCGGCAGCACTAGCGGAACAGGTGCTTGAAGAGTTGCACCCTTCCTTAAAAGTGATTGCTTACGTGGAATCGGTAAAGCACCTGCAAGCCAATTCGGTCGACGTGGATAGCCTTTCACGGGAAAAAATCGATGAGCATATGCTTAGATGCCCTGACGAACAGGCTAGAGAGCAAATGAGCCAATTAATCTTAGAAGCTAAAAAAAAGGGGGATAGTGTCGGTGGATGCATTCGCTGCCTTTGTTTGAACCCACCTAAGGGTCTTGGTGAACCAGTTTTTGATAAACTAGAAGCTGATTTAGCTAAGGCTATGATGAGCCTACCAGCAAGTAAAGGTTTTGAAGTGGGCGAAGGGTTTGCTGCGACCCAACTTTTTGGCTCTGAACATAACGATCACTTTGAAGTCAAAAACAATGAGATTAGAACGACCACAAACTTTTCAGGAGGGATTCAGGGAGGGATCTCGAATGGAGAAAACATTTCAATGCGCATAGCATTTAAACCGGTAGCCACTATTTTTAAAGAGCAGCAAACCGTTGACCGAGATAAAAACCCACAAACATTTAAGCCGAAAGCTGGTAGGCATGATCCATGTGTGCTTCCACGGGCTGTGCCAATGGTGGAAGCGATGACCTTACTGGTTCTTATGGACCATTTTTTACGTCAAAAAATGCTTGCAAGTTGTGCAAAATCCGATGCATCCCTTGCTTAAACCACCTTGTGCTCTTAATAAAATTTTATTATTTTCATAGATTATCTTAAGCTATCCTCACCTGTCGCCAATTAGATTAAGGTGTTGTGAGCATGGAATTGTCATAACGTAATTGAAGGATCTTGATTTATGGTTTTAACTAAAAATGTTTTAAGGTTATGGCTTTTGGCGTTTACCGCGAATTTATTCATACTTAAGCCCCTTTTCGCTTACAAATTACCACCTGCTGATACCAAAGTGGAGTTAGGTCATGATACCAAGATGCTGCGAGAGTTATCAAAAGGTGTGGGTGCTATCGCAGAAGCTTCCAAGAAAGCCTTAGTTTTTGTTTCCGTCTCTAAAACGGTGAAAGGCCTACCTGGAGGTATAGATCCTTACGATCTATTTGGTTTTGGACGACGCCAGATTCCAGTTCCAAGGCAGGAAGGCCTAGGCTCTGGATTTTTTATCGACTTGGACGAAGGGCTGGTTCTAACAAATAATCACGTGATTGATAATGCCGACGAAATTAACCTCAAGCTAGCAAACGGTGAGACTTACAAAGCGACCGTGGTGGGCGTCGACCCTAATACCGACGTAGCGGTGGTAAAAATTAATGAAAAGAAATTTAAGCGAGATGGTCTTTCTTCGCTGATTTTAGGAGACTCCGAAGGCCTCAATGTTGGCTCCTTTGTGGTTGCTCTTGGTGCTCCCTTTGGCCTGGAAGCAAGTGTATCCTTCGGGGCCGTCTCAGCCCTTGGTCGTGGTAGCTTGCAAATCACCCAGTTGGGTGACTTTATTCAAACCGATGCTGCAATAAACCCTGGCAATAGTGGGGGGCCTTTGGTTGATATGGAAGGTAAGGTCATTGGAATCAACACCGCAATTTTCTCCAAATCAGGTGGTTATAACGGAATAGGCTTTGCAGTGCCTTCAAACTTGGTGAGAGAGGTTGCGACGAACCTTATCAATGGAGTCAAGCTTACCCGTGGGTATATAGGGGTTCACTTTCAAGCTCTGACGAACGACATTAAAAAACTGTTGAAGGTTCCTGAAGATAACAACGGGGTGCTCGTGGTACAGGTAGAACCAAATGGACCGGCTGATAATGCAGGGATTAAGCCTAAGGATGTCATCACGGAAGTCGACAACAAAAAGTTGGAGAAAGATCGAGACTTAGTTAATCGTGTAGGCCTGATGAAGCCAGGAACCAAGGCTAAGCTAACAATCATCAGAAATGGGAAAGAATTAAAGAGGACTTTAACGATTGGAGTCTATCCTGGAAGTAATCAAACAGCATCCAATGATAAACAAGAAGCGAGTAAGGAATCCCTAGGCCTTGAATTCCAATTGAAAGAGGGGGGCTTATTTATCACATCAATTGATAATGAGTCTCCTGCTAGAAGGCAGCTTCAGGAAGGTGATGTTATCATCAGTGTCGACAGCTTTGAGGTTGAGGGGACGAAAAACCTAGCCGATGCTATGAAAGGGTTCAAAGACGCTATTGCTAGGGCCCGAAAAAATAAGCAAAAATCAGTGTTGATGCGGATTAAACGCAACATGCAAGGTGGGTCAGGCTTCGCTTTTGTGAGTGTAGATATTTAACTTTGGGTCAAGAATGCTCTGTACGATCGATAAAATGACTTTCATTGCTGCTACGACTGAACCCAACCCCTTTACTGATGCAGGTTTGCAACTTAGGGTGGGAGGGGTTGGAGCAGTGAAGCCTGAGGGTCTTCATAGTTTGAAGCAGGTTCATGGGACCTGTGTTGTCGCAGCTCAGCAAGGACAAACAGACCTTGCTGAGCCGACCCTTCAGGGTGATGGTATCTACACCATGGAAAAAGCTCGGGTCATAGGAGTTAAAACTGCCGATTGTTTGCCTGTGGTAATTGCAAGTCGTGAGAAAGATTTTACGAGCGTTCTTCATGCAGGGTGGAAAGGCTTAGGTGCTGGTATCGTAAGGAAGGGCCTGGCTCTTGCTTGTGATTATGCTTCGAAGAAGGATATTTTTGCATTTTTTGGACCTTGTATAAGTTTAGCTTCTTTCGAGGTAGGCCCTGAAGTCCTTGAAGTTTTTAGGAGCCCTGATTTTGGCTTGAGTCATGAGCAACTAGCTTTGGCCCTATACCGAAGCAAGCATGATCGTTGGCACATAGACCTAGCTATGCTGGGAGCTTTTCAGCTACTGAATCTAGGTTTAGGACCCCAGAACATCACGATTCTGCGTTCTTGTACTTACTTGAGGTCTGACCTTTGGCACTCTTATCGAAGAACGGGTTCCCCTGCTCCCAGCAACTGGACTCAATCATGGATCTAAATTAAGGACGGCCTTCTTTGCCGCAACCCCAGAGCCATAGCCCCTTCATTTTTTTGCTAGGTAGGCTTCATAATTGTGACAATAAAATTGAAACCTTGTGCTGCTTTCTAAACTATCCTCCCCGAAACCCGACATTGCTTATTGGATGTGAGAAAACAGTGGGATGTGGTCATGGGAAGTGCATTATCTGTAAAAGATCTGAGACAGCATAGGCGTTTACCGTACAAAGGGGTATGCCCTGGGAAACTTATTGCCTCTTCTGATGGGAGGGAGATTTCCTTTCAGATTAAAGACTACTCTGTGGGTGGTTTGGGTATAATTACCACCGAGCGTATCCTACCTGACGTAAATTTCATTTTTCGTATGAACTCCTTGGAGGTTCCCTTAACCTTGATTTGGGGCTTAGCCCAGAATGACGAGCAAGGAAGCCACCGATATGGCTTCATGGCTAAAACACACAATCAATTTGGTGAAGCTTTTGGCTCAGACTTAGTTTTTTCAAGATGCAGGGCAAGTGCTAAAAGTCCAGCCAAATAAGAATCAAAGCCTAAGCCACAGATGGTCCCAATAGCATGAACAGCACAATAAGACCTTTGCCTAAACTCTTCTCTTTCAGCAATTTTTGACAGGTGTACTTCCACAAAGCAAAGCCTGAGTGCTGCGAGCCTATCAGCGAGAGCGAGGGAGGTGTGAGTCCAGGCACCGGGGTTTATGATGGCACCATCCCATGGTTTGGATAGCTCGCTTAAAAATTGTGACTCGTCGTTGCTTTGAAAGAAGCTTAGGCTAATTGGAAACTTATTGAGGAGATCTTTTGATTTTGTCTCAAGGTAAGACTGAAGTTCTAATAAACTTTGGGTTCCGTAATACTGCTTCTCTCTTCTACCAAGTAAATCAAGGTTTACGCCATTTGCGATGAGGATTTCATAAGGTTTATCAGGGGCTTGGTTCATGACTGAGCTTTTCCAATAATTGCTGGTAAAGTTTAACTTTTGGCTGGGCTTGCTCTTCTGGCTCAACAAGGTTTGGGTCTATCATAAGATCTTTTCGTTGCTGTGCTTCGGACTTTTTTGCAAGCTCAACGACCATACGCTTTAGATAATCGTTGCCAGGAGATATCTTGAGCAAGCGTCTGTATATTTCAAGTGATTTTTCATAGTGCCCCTGTCTTTTATAAATCTCTGCAAGGGTTTGGCTTTCTAATTTTTTTGTTTGTGTTGTTTTTGAAAAGTATTGGGGCTCATCTTTGGCATGAAATATTTGAGATAAAGGCACCACATGGTAGTGTTTAAGCGAAGGGTCTGAGATGACCTTGTCGTTGAAGCTAAACGCTTCACATGGTCTGGCTTTTTGACTTTTTGGGACCTCGAGTGAATTCGTGTGCAAACCATGTAAGTCACGAGGAAGTGAAAGTTTGATACCTTGTTTTCTGAACTGGTTTACAAGTGAGGATTTGGCTGATTGAATGCCTCCCAGCTTAAGCTCCTTACCCAGTAGTTCCAATTCGTTGTCTAAAAGCCGTCTGTGAGTCATATGCTGTAGGATTGATTTTGCCGTACTTTCATGCTCATTCAGGATTGAAACTTTGAACATGATTTTCTGAGCTAGAATATTGTCATGAAGAGGCGCTTTAACCCTTTTTATTTGCTCCCATGCATCCTGAACCAGTCCTTTTTCATAAAGCTCTTTAGCTAGAAGGATGTTGGCTGCTGTGTATCTAGGATACTGCTTGACTCCATAGTTGAGTAATTCAAATGCCTCATCTTGAAGGTCATATTTTTTTAGTAGTTCGACCATGGGTAAGAAGCTTTGATTAAACGTCTTTCCCAAAAAACGCTTAATCATCTTCCGGTCTTTTCTCTCAAAACGATTGTTTTTAAGAGCTTCTAGCCATGACTTCATGAAAAATCCTCTAAAAAGGGTGAACTACTTCCAAGTTTGCTATGCCATAAAGTGAGCCGCTAATGATCCCAACTTGAACAGCGTTGGTTGCATTAGCTAAACAACGGGGTCTAACTTCTAAAGATCCCACTCCACAAGCATCTGTGCACCATTCGGTCTCAGGGGTCACGATTCCCTTGTATCGGTCTAGAGCTTGGTTAGCAGGGTTGAGTGGGTCCATAATTCCGGCTAATAAAAGGGGTTGGAAAGCGATCCCAGAGACGGGGACCCACGCGTTTGCATCATTTGCAAAATCAGGGCGTTCTCCACCGATCACCACATCGATAGGGCCGTCTTGCTCTGCTGGTAAAATAGACCTACGCTTTTCCACGACGAATCGAATCGGCACCTCATTAACATAGTCGGCATTGACAACGTCAAAACAAGCCAAGGGCAAAGGGTCGGAAACGGTTATCCCTTGTGGCAATAAAAAACGAATGCGCATGTCATTGGCAGGTAATTTGGTGTCGGTGCAATTCAATGCACAAACCCCAGGAGCTTCTGCGAAGTCGGGTTCGCCTGCGCATCCAATCTTTAGGAGGCTTAAGGCAGAGATTAAAGGTAATGTTTTTTTTATGGTTAAGAAAATCCTCTTGAAGCGACCTATCATTCAAACCTCCTTCTAAAACCATAATGATTAGTAGTATTCTTCACCTTGGCCTTGCTCATACTCATCCGCTGCTTCACCCTCATCCTCACCTTGCTCATATGATTCAGCATCGTTATAACCTTGTTCGCCTTGCTCATAGTTGCCTTCGGCACCATTTTCACCCTCAGCTCCCTGGTTACCATAGTAGTTGTCTCCTCCAGCATTATTAGCTGAGCCAAAGTTGTCGCTTTGTCCGTAGTTGTCTCCAAAGTTGTTGTATTCCGATCCGCCTGCATTGTTACCTACGTTGTTTTCAAAGCTCGAGGTTTCGCTAAGAGATCGATCACTATTAATGACGGTGGGAGTCACCATGATAATTAGCTCTCGCTTGCTCTCTTGATTGGTTTTGCGTCTAAAGAATACTCCGAGGATTGGAATGCTTGATAAAAAAGGAACTCCCGAATATTCGTGGGTGTATTCGGTAGTGTAGACTCCTCCGATGACGGCTGTCTGGCCATTTTCCCTTAATAGCTTGGTTTTAATCACTCGGGTGTTTTTGTCAGGGATCGCTTTGTTGCTTGCGATTGCGGAGGAGTTTTCTACTTCAATATCCATTTGCACAGCACCATCTGCAGTGATATGAGGGGTTACCGTGAGTTTGAGGGCGTACTCAACATCGGTTAAGCGGTCTTCCCCATTCCCTACCGGGATGGGTTGGTAGATGATCTGCCCTACCTTTGTTTCAGCTTTTTCATTATCTAAGACCACAATACTGTTATTCTGGAGGCTACGGACTTGATTTTGCTGCTCTGCCATCCGCAACCTTATGTCCAACTCAAATAAGTTGCCGATACTCCCGAAATGGAGGTCTATGGCAGATCGATTTGATAGGGAAGCAGGCTCAATTCCAGTATCGACACTGAAAGCTGAGTACATTTGATTAGGAAAGACCAAGTTACCTAGACCTAAACCTCGGCTTTGATCTGTCCTCATTGGCATAGCCCAGTTAATCCCTAGTTGGAGGTTGTCATTTTTAAGGACTTCTACGATTCTCGTGTCGACTTTTACCTGTGGAGTCTGCAAATCAACTCGGTTTATGAGGGCCTTGATTTTTGATAGAGCTGTTGGAATAGCCTCCACAATGACTGAGTTTGTTCTAGCATCAGCCTCCACTCTGGTACGCTTATCATGCTTATAAGATTCCAGCATACTGGTGACAACTTTGACCACATCTGCTGCGTTGGCATAGGAAAGTCGTACAATAAGAACTTTCGTAGGGATAAGCCTTGAAGCACTTTCCCGAACTTTTTCAAGCTCTTTTTTCTCCTTATCAAGAGTGGATAAGCGGTCAATGCGAATGACATCTCCATCAAGCTTGGATAATCCTAGAGAGTGAGTCTCAAGAACAGCCTGAAGTGCCTGATCCCAGGGGACATTGGTGAAGCTAAGGTCTACTTTTTCTCCTCCGACATCCTGAGGAAAGATAAAATTGACTCCATTTTCTGAGGAAAAGGTTCTAATCACTTCTTTTAAATTAGCGCCCTTGAAATTCATACTAATCGGCTGTAATGCCTGAGATCTAGCCTCTACTGCTTGATCTTGACCCTCAGTTTCTTCTCCTGATAAGTCGACATTGTCATAGTTTTCATAATCCTCTCCGTCAGCACCTTGGTTGTCAAAGAGGTTGTTTGAGTTTTCATTATCGAGATTACTGGTGTTGATGTCTTCATTTTCAGCTTGATTATTTTGGTCTAGGCCATTATCAAATTGATTTCCATCGGAGTTATTAAAAACATCATCACCTCCGTCTTGACCATTTTGGCCTTCGTAAGGTTCATTGTCGTAGTAATCACCCTCAGCATAATTGTTTTCGAAATCATCTTGAGCAACTGCAAATAAGCTCAAGCTTTTAATGTCATACTCTCTCCAAAGAGTCTTGTTCATGGCGTTGTAGTTTTCGTCGTCATAGTTTTCATTGTCATAATTCTCGTCGTTTTCGTTATTATTGTTGTCGTCATAATCGTTGTCGTTGCTGTCATTTTCTACGGAATAACCATCTTGACTGAAATCGTTGTACTGATCGAAGTCAGATTCGCCTGTCTGATTGTTGTTGTTATCAAAGTTACTATTATTGTCATTGTATTCTTCATTACCGAAGTTATCTTGATTCTCTCCTGTATCATCTACATAGCTGTCTAAACCATCCGAGACTCCTACCGGGTCATAGCCATCTGGTCCAATACTCCCCGCTAGTAGTACCGGGGTAATATCAGCATCACCGAGCACCTCAACTTCCCCACCTGGAGTTTGACCAACCTCATTGTTACCAAAGTATCGATCCGGGATTTTAAAATTGAGTAGGATATTACCATCATGTGAAAATAACTCAGGCTTTACTGCATCCCTCAAGGTGATAATGACATCGGTGCTATCGTCTTCACTGTGGTACTTGGTCCTGATGTAAGCTACTGGGCTCAAAAATTCACTGGCGTCTATAGGGCGTTTGAGCTTTTTGCGCATCTTTGTTTCGAGGAATTTTATGGTCAACTCTGGTTGTCCAGCTGGGTTTTGACTTTGGGAGAACTTGTAAATCGGTTTGCCAATGGTAACCATTTCAACTTTTACCATGCTTTCCGATTCCCGAAAATCTAATCCTAGCCACCATAAAACGTTATATAAGACCTCCTCGGCCACTGATTCTTCCATTTGCTCTTCTGGGGCGTAGTCGGAGTTTTCTGGTAAGGGGTTGTACTCCTCCTCGAGGGGAGGGATCTGAGCATTTGCGTTTTGGTCGCTGTTTTGATTTCCATAGCCTTGATTGTAGTTGAACTGATCTCCCGATGAGTCCTCAAAAAAGTTATTTCCTTCTTCATCGTAATCGGATTGTTCCGAGTCTTCGGAGTATTGGTTGGAGTATTGATCTGAGTTGCCCTGATCGTACTCTCCTTGCTCACCGTAGTCTTCTTGTCCCTCATAACCTTCGTCGTCGTACCCCTCATTGGAGCCTTCACCCTCTTCTGGCGACCCGAGGTTACTGTCTCCTACAAAAAATCCAGGATCATTAGGATCTTGCTGAGGATCTTCTTGCTGTTCAGTGGTTGAGCAAGCTAAGAAAAAACTTGCCAAAAGGATAAATGTCAGCATGAATTCAAAGGTGTGTGGTTTGGTCCGCATGAAAGATTCCTTTTACTTTTATCTATCAGTTTACCCGTGGGACATTGACTCCAGGTGGTAGCTTTTTCTCTAAATCCTCAATAATTTTATTACCATTAGGGATGGGTACGTTTTTTGGCTTTTCAGGTATGAACGGCTTTTCAGGTAGGTCCTCGTCGGCCTCTCTTTCCTCTTGCTTAATTTGATCTGTAGCCGCATCAAAAAATTGGTCAACGCGGTTTTGTTCTTGATCTGTCGTATCTAAGAAATCCTGACCGTCGTAATTGGTATTTCCATCTTGAGGCTTTCTTCTTGATTTGATGACGATGATTTCTTCCTCTTCGGGAAATTCATCTCCAAGATATAGGTCTCGATCGCTAAACTGCCTGGTGCCATCAGGGGCAAGCGTAAACTCCCTGATTTTTACCATATCAGGCTCTATCGCAATGATTTTTCCACCCCGGTTGCCAGCATGATCTCCCACTGCGACCACAACACCCTCATCTCCACTCGAGGTCAATAAGGCCTTTCGTGCATTATTTTCTAGGGTCCAAATACCAACGACGCGCAATTCATCCAAGCGGTACTTTTGCAGGACACTTACGATGGGAATTTCAAGCTGTGCTATGTGACTGGAAAGTAAGGGTGGGATAAATGGATCTGGTTTACCAAGTGACGCATAGGTGTACTCATCCGTAATCGATACGATATTCTTAATATTAACATCTCTAGTGACCTCTCTTCCTAAATCCCCTCCCCGAGCTTTAGAGTAGCTTTCCCAGTAGCCATCGCCTTCGTAAGAGTTCAAATTAGCTGTTTTTTGAGGGGCTGAGGTTTCCGTCGTTGGCTTTTTCACCTCATTAACCTGAGCGATCAACGAAGTCGTCACAAAATATAATAGGCATGTGAGTAAAGCTGTGTGCATAGTGGTCCTAACGATTAGCTATGGGCTATTTTTTCTTTTTTCCTTTTCCTTTTTTTGATTTAGCTTGAGAGGCAGCTTCGATCGCAAGCTCCTCTCTGCGACTTAAGGTTCTGAATATGACCATGTCTGCAGTGCCCATAATCTTAGCATTCTCTCTTCTAGCCCTTTGAATGGCTTCTCTTTGTAAGTCCTTGTCCTTTATCGAGCCTGCAGCTTTTTCGGAGATGCTTTTTTCAATGTCTTTGGCTAACGATAGCTCAATATTTTTTATGTGAACTAACAAATCAAGGTGAACAACACGGTCAAAAAATGTAGCGATCTGCACATAAGTCCCAATAATCTGTAGTGATATTGGTAACTCTACATACTTAAACACACCCCCAGCTGGAGCACCTTGTCCTGGTTGAAATAGGTTTAGATCGACTCCTACATCTTGGGCAATCATAGCAGTTTTTTGCAAAATTTTTCCCATCACGAATTCATCTGGTAGCTTCTTACTTGCTTTCGAAAGCTCTCCTTCCTTCAGGGCAAGTTTTTCTTCTAGCTTGGGAAGGTTTGCTTTTTGTTCCCTTGCTTTTTGAAACTTCGCTCTCGCAGCATTGCGGGTGTTGATCGCTCGGTCTAAGTCCTCCTGAAGGATCGGCCCCTCTTCAATGTAGGTACAGCTTCCAGGGACAGCTCCAATTATGATGATAATCAGGAGCTTCTTAACGATAGACATCTGTCTATAAGAAACTTTTATCGATTCAATATCCATGATCTATCATTGACCTTCTAATTCTCTGCGGGTACTGGGTTGTTGGATGCTCGCTCTTTATATTGAATGCTTACCTCGAACTTGGGGAATTTTGTCATTTCAGGGAAGTAAGTCGAACTCGTATCGCTTGCCCCTTTTGTTGTTTCTGTTAATTTTTGATCTTGTGTTGCTGCAAATGCTTTGTACTCTTTGTCATTTCGACGTACTTGCTGTTTAGCCTGAGCATTGGCAATCGACACCCTTCCTAGGTAAGCAGCAGAAAAGAAAACCTGAGTTCTAAGGTCATTGGCATCAACTTCTTGCAGCCTTGTTGCTAGTAATGCAGACATAAACTCTGCGACTAGTAAGTTGTCGAATGAACGTCCGGTTAACCTAATGATGCTGTGATCAGACTCATCTTTCAAGTAGGTAAACCATAGGCCTTCTGGTTTTAAGTTTTGTAGATGCTCTAAGAGGATGATTGGTTTGTATCTTGATATTTTTGAAACGGTGATTTGTTTCAGGGAGTTTAGTTTTTTGTTGAGTTGCTCCACCTCTTTTGTGAGTTGGTCAGATCTCTCTAGATCTGGCTTGAGCCTGCGATAACTTCTCTCAAAATCTTTCCTCTCATCGTTCACACTCACGATCTCATCTTGTACCTGACCTAAGTAGAAATCCACTGCAGCGTAGCCACCGAAACCTATTAAAACAAGGAGAATTAAGTCTGGTAAAAACCAAAGTTTATTTTCTCGCTCTTCAATTGGTGACAGGTTAATATTAATCAAAACATTTTTGCCTTATTGCTGCTTTCTTTAGACATTGTCTTCTACATCCCTCAAAGAGAGGCCTACGCCGATTCCGTAAAGGTGACCTTGGCTGAGGATACTCTCCATAGGAAATTTTCTGGGTATATCAATTTTATGAAATGGATTAATGATATTCACAGGGATATTCATAGCTGACGCTATTGCTGAGTCTAGTCCGATGGTCCTAGATGCTCCCCCTGTAAGGAAAATTGCTGACAGCGCAGTGAAGTCGAGGGGGGCTTCCCCACTTTGAAAAAAGAAGTCGGTTGTGACCTGAATTTCGGAAACTAGCTGTTTGTTTACCTGGGCTATCACATTCTGCACATCCGGTGTAATCGATGCCCCACCCTCACTTGCAGCAATTTTAACGGCCTCAGCATTTTCAGGTGCGATGTTGAGTGCTGTCGAAAGGGCCTTTGTATAATTGTTTCCAGCAATCGCGATGTCACGAGTATAGAGGTGTTGCCCATTACCGATTAAGGAAACTTGGGCTGAAGATGCACCAATGTTTGTAAGTGCTATGAGCCCTTGAATCATTCCGAAGTTATATTCAAACATGTTGAAGGTAGCGAATACGTCGCATTCAATCACGGCTATTTTTAAGCCAACAGACTTTGCCACTGATATATGTTGATCGATGATATCTCGTTTAGCACCTATTAGCACGACGGAGCGATCTTGTTGATTGGGGTTTGGGTCTAAAATATGCCAATCGAAATGCAAGTCATCAATATCATGCTGAAAATGCTGTTCTGCCTCTGCCTCGATCATGTCAGCAAGTTCGGCTTCATCTTTGTTGGGGAAGTTCACTTTCTTAACGATGACAGAGTTGCCACCTAAGGACAGGCATGCCCTTCTGCGCATCGTGCTTAAACGCAAGCGTTTTACAAGCCTTTTCAAAGCTTGTTGTGCTGTGGGGATATCGGAAATAAACCCCTCATTTATCACCCCTTCGGGGACCAGCTCGATACCAACACTTCTCAGTTTCTTTTGATGCCCCCCAGAAAGCTCAACAATCTTAATTGCAGAGGAGCCGATATCGACAGCAATGGGTGGTAATTTAAACATATGAGACCAACATATTGAAGTTTATATACTGGAGTACGCACACCTAGAGAATCTAGCCTTATTGTTTCATCTGTGGAATTATGAAGCAATATATTCTAGGGGGTAAAAGCTGCCTACGTGGCATGACTTTAGTTATCGGGATAAAGTCTAGTAAAACAGCCTGTCAGTGGATTGAAGTTGGGTAAAAAATGCAGGCTACCTTCAAAGTTTCCAAGGATACTCTAGAGGTGAGCGTTCATGCATCATTTGGTAGATAGTATGAACGATATCATCAACGTTTGGCTTAGAAAAATAATCTCCATCAGAGCCATATGCAGCTCTGTGATCTTTTGCACTCAAAGTTCTAGGAGGTGCATCAAGGTACTCATAGGCACCCTGGGTCTCAAGCACTTGTTGCATCATGAATGCACTGCTTCCTCCTGGAACGTCTTCGTCTAAAAACAATACAGCGTTTGTTTTCTCCAATGATTTTTTGATGTCATGTGACAGGTCGAAGGGGAGTAAGGTTTGAACATCAATAAGCTCCACGGAAATTCCGAATGCTTTGAGTTTCTTTATGGCATGCATCGCAATTCTGACATTTGCCCCATAGGTAACTAGGCTCACATCGGTCCCAGGGCTAAGGACCTCAACCTTACCGAGCGGCAAAGCATACTCTCCGATATTGCTAGGGCACCTCTCTTTGACACGGTAACCATTAAGCACTTCAATCACTAAAGCTGGATCGTCCTGCTGGAGTAAGGTTTGGTACATTCCAGCTGCTTGAACACAGTTTCTTGGAACGCAAACATGCACTCCCCTAATGGACCCAAGGATCATTCCAATGGGAGAGCCGGTGTGCCAAATTCCCTCAAGCCTATGGCCTTTGGTTCGGATGATAACCGGAGCCGATTGGGTTCCGGCTGAGCGATAGTGGAGGGTAGCTAGGTCATCGCTCATGCCCTGAAGTGCATAGATTAAGTAATCAAGGTACTGGATATCAACGATGGGCCTTAACCCTCTCATAGCGGCTCCAAGACCTTGACCAAATATGGTTGCCTCTCTGATGCCTGTGTCTGAAATTTGAGATTCACCAAACTTTGCATGAAGCCCTTCGAACTCTAAATTTACGCCTCCGAGAACTCCTACATCCTCTCCAATGATGAAACACTCTGGTCTATGAGCTAGGGTGTAATCAAAGTATTTTTGGATGACTTGCCTACCATCAATATTAATACTCTCAGAATCGTAACTGGGCTCAATAGTTTGGCTTTTTTGGGAGATCCCCCTTTTTTCGTTCCAAAGATGATCGCTATATAAGGATTGATTCGACTTTTTGTATTCTTGATAAGCTGAAATGAGTGGAGCGGTATGTTCGGAGTGCTCATTTCTGAGGAGTAGCACTGCATCTGATAAAGCAGATTGAATCTGCTTTCGTAGGGGAAAGGATACCTTTCCTAGCTCGGATGTAACCTTATCTAGCTCAGGAATAGGGCAATTTTGCTTTACCTTTTCAATTATATTAAGAGCAGAATTTCTCTCTTTTTGGAGAGGTTTGTAAAAATCCTTCCATGCAGCCTCTTTTAAAGACTCAACTTCTTTGATAGCCTCTTCCTCTAATGTTGCAAGCTCTTCCTCAGTACAGACCTCCATTTGAATCATCCACTGCTTCATATGGGTAAGGCAGTCGAAGGTTTCTTCATATTGGAGCCTTTCTGCAGATTTATAACGCTCATGGCTACCACTTGTTGAATGTCCCTGAGGCTGGGTCATTTGGGTGACATGGATAACACATGGTGTGTGGTTAACCCTACAGTCCTCTATTGCCTTCGCGTAGGTCTCAAGAAGGCTAGGGTAATCAAAGCCTGAACATTGGTATAGAGAAATGCCTGGAACCTCGGCCTCATTAGCAAACCCTGCAAGAACCTTCGATAGGTCACCTTTAGTGGTTTGGTATTGGTTAGGAACGGAAATACCGTATCCATCGTCCCAAATAGATAATGCCATGGGCACCTGAAGCACTCCTGCAGCGTTAAGGCTCTCCCAGAATAATCCCTCGCTTGTGGACGCATTCCCAATGGTTCCGAATGCAACTTCATTTCCTTTGTGAGAGAAGTTGCTTGCTCTTGTCCAAGTTTTGACGACATCCGAAGAACGGTAAAGCTTTGAGGCGTAAGCTAAGCCCAAGAGCCTAGCCATCTGCCCCCCAGTGGGAGAGATATCCGCAGAAGAATTCTTAATTTTTGTTTGATCGATCCAAGCACCCTTATCATCTATGTAGGTTGTAGCAAAATGACTGTTCATCTGCCTTCCTGCTGAGGCAGGGTCATTTTGAGAGGATGCGTCCGCATACAGTTGAGCGAAGAACTGTTTAATCGTACACTGCTCTATTGCGAACATGAAGGTTTGGTCACGATAGTATCCAGAACGCCAGTCACCTGGCTTAAAAGCTCTAGCCATGGCAAGCTGAGCGACTTCTTTTCCATCACCAAAAATGCCAAACTTTGCTTTTCCTCCAAGTACTTCCTTTCTTCCAACTAAGCTTGCTTGTCTGCTTAAGAAGCCGATTCGGTAATCTTTTACGATTTCTTCGTTCGGGAGCGGAAGAGGGGTCAGAGGAACCGTATTATTTTGCATTTTTTAACCTCATTGGATGTGAGTGCTCGCCTTAATTAGCCATTCTCCACCAAAAGCATGCAAAACACTTGTGCTATCCTGATGGAGGCTAAACATGTTAGATGAGTCACGAGTGGGTCACCTAAACCCTCCTAGTTTCACCTGGGTATCGGAAGGTAATTGTTATAATTTAGAACCCTCTCGGAGTCTTTGCTCTAAGCCAGGGTTAATATAACACTGGTTTTCCTCTAGAGAAAAGGAGTGCGAGAGAAATCAACTTGGTAAGCCGAGGGAGCTTGGGCATTCGCTAAAGGATTATTTTTTATTCATTAATCTTCAAAGTATACTACCGTAACGCCATCACCACCACAATACCTATCACCAGCTTGGTGTTTAAGGTCATAAGGCCCATCTTGGTTTAGTGCGTTGCGTATGCCTTGCTTAAGCGAATCAGTGCCATGACCATGGACCAAAATCACTTGCTTTTCTCCTCTGAGAACAGCTGCATCAATAAATCGCCATACTTTTTCAAGGGCATCATCGAGCATGCAACCTCTTAAATCTATGGTGTTAGTGCTTGTTTGAAAGATTAATTCTGGTTCTTTTGAGCTGCCCTGAGCTTGGGCCCTCTTCTTTTTGAGGTGACTCTTCTGGGTGGGGTTTTTGGAGGATGAGGGTTTTTTACCAGAAATCTTTCTAAGATCTTTAAATTCTGCTTTTAGGCTTAATAAGCCTGCTTCGACTTCTACCTTCTCGTTTTGATTGGGGTTAATCTTAACGACCCTACCTTGTTGGCCTAGGGGCACAATGAAGACTTGGTCTCCAATATTGAGTTCGTCAAATGCAACCACCTTACCTGGGAGCTTGAGGGTTTTTTGATGCTGATTTAAGTCACCAATGGTGCGTTGGTAGGTTTCTATCTCTGCTTTTGCACGTTTTTTCTGAGCTGCTAGCTCATCTACTTGTTTGTCGACACCAGAGCTTGGAGCTCCCGATCTTAATTGTTTCAGCTCTAGCTTCATGTCCTTACTGGTGGATTCAAATCGATCTCTGATGCTAGCGAGCTCTTTGTCGTATTTAACTTTTAGGCTTTTTGCAGCATTTTGTCTGGTTTCTTCGATGAGCTTCACCTCGTGGTTCCAGCGGGCTTTAGCTGCATCTGCCTCATCCATGGCAAGGTCATATTTTTCTTTAGTTTTCTGGGTGTCTTCCCGGGCTTTCATCAGTTGGGTGATCGCTTCGTCCAAGTCGGATACAGAGCTGCCACGCAGCTCCGTAGACCGCTCGATGACCTCCTTAGGGACTCCGATCTGTTGAGCTAACTCTAGTCCGTAGCTTTGACCGGGTATGTCAAGTATTAGCTTGTAGGTAGGCTTAAAGTTACTGAGAGAATATTCCATAGATGCATTTCGGAATTTTTTGTTTTTGAGTGCAAGCCCTTTAAGGTTGTCGTAGTGAGTGGTGACCAATAAGGTGGTTTTTCTATCGACGAGCCGTTCAATAATCGCTTGAGCAATTGCAGCTCCTGTAGCAGGCTCCGTACCGACTGCTAATTCATCTAGGAGGACCAGGTCACAAGGGCCAGCCTGGTTAATGATAGGCATTAAACCTTGTATGTGACCGGAAAATGTGGACAGGTTTGCAGTTAAAGACTGTGAATCACCCATCTCAATATAGAGGTTTTCAAACAAAAACAATTCCGACTCTTCCTCTGCAGGGATCAGTAGGCCAGTCTTTGCCATGAGCAGGATCATCCCAAGGGTTTTTAAGACGACGGTCTTACCGCCAGCATTAGGACCCGAAATAATGAGTGCACTCTGTTCCTGGCTTAATTCAATATGGTTAGGAACTGGAGGATGTCCCTGAGGGCCTGTGATCAGGGGGTGCCTTGCTTTTATGAGGTTCACCTTAGCGCTACTGCTTAGGTGAATGGGCTTGGCACCTAAGTCGAAAGCTAAGCGAGCTTCAGCAGTGAGCTGATCAAGGAGGATAAGCTGCTCGTAGTTGCTGATGAAAACCTCGGCGTTTACCGCGACACTCTGGGTTAAACTTTTGAGAATACGGAGCATTTCCAGCTTTTCTGAAAGCTCTAGATCTTGGCGCGATTGATTGAGAGTCGCAATAGCAAGCGGCTCAATATAAAGCGTCTGACCGCTATCTGAGGTGTCGATGATATTTCCTGATACCCTGCCGCGGCCATCAAGCTTAATGGGGATCACATACCTTTCAGCGCGGATCGTATAAAAATCATCCTGGATGTACAATTCCCAGCTTTGGTCATGTAACAAGGACTTTAACTTCTGCTCAATCCTTCTTCCTAGGTTGCTTTTCTGCTTACGAATGCTTGCAAGCTCGTTAGAAGCGGTATCGAGGAGTTTCCCATCTTTATCAATGGCTTTTTCAATTGATTTCTGTATTGCATGAAGTGGCTGGAGAGCGCTTTTAAAACTAGCCAAGGTGGAACACCGCGGAGCAAAGTCGTTTGCAAATTGGTGAACCCTAGCCACAGCCTGAAGCAGGTCGAGAAGCTCTCGCAAGTCGGTGCCTTCAAGTATTTGGCCGACTTCAGCGGATTTGACAAAAGATCTTATCGGGCGAAGCTCGCCAATAGGAGCCAGGTAGCACTGGGCGAAAAGTTCTTTTAATGGGCTGACCAAAGCCCAGCGCGCTAAAATTTGTTCTCGTTCTAGGTTAGGGGTGTATTGTTTTGTATTTTCAAGGCCTTCCTGAGTTTGGCATAGGTTGGCCAATTTTTCGATGAGGAGGTTCCAGTCTAGTTTATTATAAATTGAATCTTGGTTCATATACTTGGCATCTCTTCGTTGGTTTCGTTACCTTCATGAGTATCCCTGTTTTTAATTGAGAATTCGTACTTGGGAAAGGGTAGAATCTTTGAATGGAATTATGTTTTGGCAACTTAAGGCATTTTTAATGCAACCAAGCACCTGGGTTCTAGCAATCATAGGGCTCATATTGGGAAGTTTTTATAATGTTTGTATCTATCGCATTCCCAGGGAAAGTTTTTGGGAGTCTAACCGGTCACATTGCCCAGGCTGTGGGACTATGATCCCTTTTTGGCATAATATCCCTATCTTGAGTTATATCTTCTTAAGAGGCAAGGCCCATTGCTGTGGTATGCGTATACCGATTCGCTACCCAATTGTGGAGTTTCTAGCTGCTTTGAGCCTATGTCTTATTTACTGGAAATTCCCTTTTTTATCGGAATTTCCAATTAAGGTTGTTGACTTTAATAACATGCTCCGTTTCTTTCATGCTTTCACCTTTACGTCATTGCTATTGATCTGTTCCTTCATAGACATTGATCATAAGATTATCCCTGATGTGATTAGCATCCCCATGATCTTGTCCACACCCCTCATTATTTTGATGCACCCTGAGCTAGATTGGAAAAGCGGGCTTATTGGGGTGTTTGCTGGAGGAGGCTCTGTCATTCTAATTAACAGGGTTTACTATATGATGCGCGGTGAGACTGGAATAGGGATGGGAGATGCAAAATTGTTAGCTGCTATAGGGGGCTGGTTAGGTTATCAAGCCATTTTCCCGACTTTTTTTTACGGCTCTATTTTGGGGTCAGTTTTCGGGGTAAGTGCTATGATATTTAAAAAGCGTTTGAATTTTAAATCTGAGATTCCCTTCGGACCTTTTTTGGCAGTGGGGTCTCTTCTCCATTTATTTTTAAGTCGTCAAGTCCAGGAGCTTTTTTTTATTTTTTAATGAGGGGTTTAAATGGAAAAACCTGCCACAGTGCCCTTAAAAAGGCTGCATCAGAATGGAAAGACCTACGAATTTCTCAGCGAGGTTTTTCGCGATTTTTGCTCTGAGACCAATAGTCCAGGCTTAATCAGATGCTTTTTGAGTAAGCTTCAGGAAATTTACGGGGTCGGGCGGTTTGCATGTTTTAAGGTGAGCTTAAGAGGTGGTCGGTATTCGTTTAATCCTGCAAATATTGGGTCAAACTCCTCCCAGCACCAAACTCGCTTTGATCAAGAATTTTTGTTAGGACTGCAAGAGCTGTTGTGCCTCGCTATCACCAAGGAAGAGTTCACAGGTAGCTGCATGGAACTGAGCTTTAGGGACGAACGCTTGCAATGGGTTAGCCTCGGCCACCCAAAACAAGACTCTTGGTTATGTATTTGGGATGCTGTGAACTTTAAGGATCAAGACCAATTCGATTGTTTGGTCCAGCTCCTGCAAAATGAAGCAGCATGGTATCGGAAACTAGATCAGACCCAGGCTTTGTTATACTTAGATGAGCTGACGGGCCTTTTTAACTATAGATACTTAGATGTTGCCCTAGATAGTGAGCTGCGAAGGGCTAGCCGTTACCAAAATAGCTTCAGCCTACTATTCATCGATTTAGATGACTTTAAAAAAGTGAATGATCGTTATGGTCATCTGGTCGGTAGCGGTGTTTTAAAGCAGTTTGCAAAAGTTTTAAAGGAAGAGCTAAGAGAGGTTGATACTATAATAAGATATGGCGGCGATGAGTATGTTATCCTGCTCTTAGGCACCAATACCCACGTTGGGGTCGTTGTTGCCGAGCGTATTCGCAAGCGAGTTGCTGCAAGTGTATTTGAAATAGATCAGCATCGAATTAAATTGACCTGTTCTTTAGGGGTTGCTTGCTACCCTGAGCATGGTAGGAGCAAAGAGAAATTATTAAGATTAGCTGACGAGACCATGTACCAAAGCAAGCGTAAAGGCAAGAATTTGGTCATGGTGGTTAGTGACAAGGGGGGAATCGGTAAAAGCGAGGCTTATGCTTCTACCTAAACTCTCTAAAAGCTGTGAAAGGAAACCTTTTGTCGTTAGAAGGGAAATCACCAAAGGAATCACATGTAGAGATGACGGAACTAGTGCTTCCTCAACACACCAATGCTTTAGGAACTATTTTCGGCGGTGTTGTCCTGTCATGGGTCGATATTGCAGCAGCAATTTGTGCTCAAAGACACACTAAGAAAACGGTGGTCACCGCCTCAATAGATGCAATGCATTTCCTTGCTCCTATTCGTCTAGGGTGGATTGTTAATATTAAGGCTTCCGTTAATTATGCCTCCAACACAAGTTGTGAGGTTGGGGTTAAGATTTTAGCTGAAAACCCCCTGACTAACGAATACCACCATACTGCAAGTGCTTATGTGACCATGGTTGCTCTTGATGGAAATGGCAGGCCCACACCGATACCTCCTGTTCAGCCAAAAACCGATGATGAAAATAAGCGTTATGACGCTGCATTAAGGCGCCGTACAGCCCGATTGGCTTTGAAAAAGGATCTCAAAAAACGCAGTGCTCGCAAGCCATTGTTGGACCCGTGACAGAGTCTAGTTCAAGAGGGCTTTTCTTCTTTAATGGGATGATTTATGGCTTTAGATATTCTTTACCAAAATGAACTCTTCGAGTCTTATGCACAGGGTCAGAAAAGTAAGTTGCCTGAAATTTTGGATATTGAAAAGTCTTACCTTTATGACTTTTTGATTCGTATGACGGGAGATCAAAATCGTTCCACAACTGTGGTCGAGCAAGTGATCAATCAAATGCTAAACTCTGAGGATGCATGGGAGCAATTAAACAAACTTAGGCTAAACCTATATTCAAAAGCACGAACTTTGATGATAAAAGTTTGGAATGCTGATGTCACCAAGTTAGAGCACCCATCTTTGATCCATGTGCTTAGAAACCCTGAGTCTGACCGTAAAGCTCTGAAGAGGGCCAAAGCTTATAGCCAACTGAATCAAGCAATTTCTGCGTGTGAGGGTTATGGTCGAGAAATAGTGATCTTGCACCTGCGGACCAAATTTACATTTAGCGAAATTGCACAAGTCATGGGGCATTCCAGAGATTTTGTTGAGGAACACTACTCTACAGCTATAAAGCTTATCAAAAGCCGTGTGCCTAATTTACCTCCAGATCCGCGCAAAGCAATTAGCAACTTGGATGTCTATCCTTTCCCAAGGGGAAAAGAAACCGACATCACCGACCTCAGTGGACTGATTGGTGGAATTAAGCGTGACCGGCAAATGGATGTGGTCAAGACTTCCTTTTACGGATTTCTCGTAGCTGCAGTGCTTGGATTATGTATTTTTATCATCATACTATTGATTAACCCCAAGCTCAGCAAGGCAGTGACCTACTGGTTAAAAATAAAGATTGGTGCGTTTAAATCCATGTTTTGAGAGTGGGTTGCATTGCGCATCGATCCTCTTTTATGCCTAACCAAGGCCTCTAAACATGCTGTCCTTGTGCTGCTCGAAAATCGACAGGAAGAAGCGGTATACAGACGCCGCCATGGTATTGATAGGCGTTTGGTGTTTTTCTGAGAGCTTTTTTGCAATGTCCGTTAACGAAGTCTTGCCATCAACCAATGAGACGGTTTCATAATAGGTTAAGTGAGTCCCTTTAAAGGCGTTGAAAAAATCTAGGGAAGGGATTGCCTCTTCTGGGTTTAGAAGCCAGGAAGGCAAGTGGCTCTGGCTCTGAACTTCAAGTAGGGGGCTTTCCTTGTCCTTGTAAGCTTGCCAAACATAGACTCTCTCTTGGCGTCTGTGGCTACTGTGTGGTGAGTTGAGGTAAGGAAGGTCCGCACATTCATGACCCTCTATTTTTAAGCCTGATTTGAATGCGATATGCTTAACCTCTTCAAGGGTGTATCGCCCTCCAGGCGGGCAGTGGTCAAACAACAATGGACCCAGGTTGAGCCATTGTCCACCTGGTCTAAGTAACTGGTTTATTAACCGTGACAATACTTTAAAATCTACTTGAACAATATCGATAAACCAGGGTGTGACGATGGTGTCAAACTGTCCCGATCGAAATGGTGGTTTTAAGATATCACAAAATATGAGATGAAAATTATCTATCTCAGGCCCAGAATCCTTCAGACTGTGCTTAACACAGGCGTTGGAAGCGTCTAAAGCAGGGTGGGGAAACTCGTAGAATTTGAGAGCCTGCTTAGCCAGCATTTTTTTTGCAGTGAGCAATAAATAAGGATTTAAATCGCATGCGACACTTAGGTCTGGATTAAGGGTGCGGTGGACATCAACTGGAAAACGACAGCTTCCTGCTCCGATAAATAAAGTCTTTCCAAGAGCTTGTTTTTTCTGCTCCCAAACTTTCACGAAAAGTTCTAAAGTTTTTTCGTTTTCTTCTGCATCCCATGCCCAATCTCTAAAGATATTACGTTCATAGCTCAGAAGTTGTTGCTGGGCTGGAAACTTCCCCCAAAAAGCATTAGCCAGGCTCACATCTTGAATAGGAGCTGAGCCTAGAAGTGGTTTCAGCAGGTTTTTTAGGCATTTTAATTGCTCGTTCTTACCGCCTTGGATTAGCTTTAAGCGGCTTTTGGTGCCGCTCAAGACTTTTTTGTCTGCAATACTCTTTGTCAGGCCTGTGATTTCTGTTTCGATACTCTTGAAACATTGTGAGGTTCTAGCTCCCCACTCGGCCCAGGATTGTGCAGGATTAATGAACAACCAAGGTATTCCATCACAGAAAGGGAAGGCGTCTGCTTTAGTCTTACCGATGAGAGTCGACCCTTCCACTTTTAACTCGTCAGCTGTTTTTGGGGATGCAAGCAGTGGGAGAATGTTTTGGTCAAATTCCTGCATGGAAATATCCTTAATGGCGCATAATTTTAAGCTAGTACTATTTTAGAGCAGAAGCATCAAAATTCCTCACTATTTTTTTGTGAAATAGGCTTGCTCCTTTTCATCCAGGTGGGTGTAATTATTGGTCTGTGTGCCTCGAGGGCTTGGGTTGTATTATGTTAAAATTTAAGAATAATATTATGTATAAAAATTTTCAATAAATATTGAGTTAAAGCTTTCTATATTAAAATCCGAATAGAATTTTAAGAGAGCACTGCATGATTTGCTCTCCAAGCTCAGGATGGTTCTTAGCTAAGCTTAGACAACTTAGCGACCCTTTAGAGGCATGAGCTTTGCTCCCCCTATATAACCCGCGCTGGTATGAATGCCACGCGGGTTTTATTTATTTTATCATCGACTTAGATCCACAAATAAACCTGTCTTGGCTCGTGACACGAACCCCCCCATAGCCATCTCCCAAATTGAAGGGCGTTAAAACAAAATCGAGTATGATCGGATGGTTTTTTTTAGAGGCTGACTTATACTAAGACTGCATTCTTTTGGAGCAATTTAAGCAACTTTTGCTATCGTTTAATTCAAATGCAGAGGCCCATGAGGCCTTTTTGCGTATAAAGAATGATTGTCTATTGCAGGAATTTAAGTTATAGGGTTTTTTACCTAGTTTTTCTTGCGAGTCTAAGAAAAGCTTATTAGATTTTTTGGAGTTTCGAGTTATGTCAAAGAAATTATTTGTAGGTGGATTAAGCTGGAACACTGACGATACATTATTGCGCCAGTCTTTTGAGAGATTTGGTGCGGTAAGCGATGCCAGAGTAATCCTCGACCGAGAAACAGGAAGATCACGAGGCTTTGGCTTCGTAACTTTCGACGATGATGAAGCAGCTATGAGTGCAATTTCAGCAATGGATGGAACTGACTTAGATGGCCGCAACATTCGCGTGAATGAAGCCCAAGACCGCCCTCAGCGCGGCAACTTTAGCTCACGCAACTAATAAAAACTTCTATCTTTTATCCTAATATATTCCTTGTTATTTATGCTTACGAATTGTTCTCCTACAAATTTTGTAGGGGATCCTCTGCCATTGCGCTAAAATTAGGCAGTGAAGCAAGCGAAACCCACTGTAGCACTTTCGAAGTTTTAAGCTTTATGCAGGCAAGGAGGGCTTATAGAGGTGGGTTGAGAATCCAATTTATAGGGAGGACTATTTGCGTAAGCTTGGCGACTTAGATAATCATGAGGATGCGAAATGTTTTCGCTGGTATTTAGAAAGCCAGAGCATTGAGGCATGGCACGATGAAGAAGATTCTCTTAGCGTCACAGTTTGGTTAGTCCAGGATTCTCAAAAAGAGCAGGCCATGGCTCTCTTGCAAGAATTCAAAGAGGACCCAAAAGATCCTAGCTTCAAGACCTCATCAGAACAAGCAGCAAAAAAGCATCATGTTAAAAGCGTTCAAGAAGCAAAAGAACGTAAGCGGGCACTCAGTGCTAATCGAGACTCTTTTATTTCAAACTATCCGGTTACTTTTTGTTTAATCGCTGCTTGTACCGTTATTTTTTTGAACCATCACTATATCGATAAGCAGCACACGCTCTTCCAATATCTTTGTTTTTCTGCTGATCCAATAGCCAGGTTAACGGGGGTCAGAAATTTTTCAGAAATCTTAAGTGGGCAGATATGGAGGCTTGTAACTCCAGCTTTGATGCATGCAGATTGGTTTCATATCATATTTAACATGCTGTGGTTCTACCAATTTGCGAGGCAAATTGAAGGGCATATGTCTTCAAAACGACTGCTTTCAATCATGCTTGTCATAAGTATCAGCTCTCATGTGGTTTTCTACTTGGTAGCAGGGCCCATGTTTTTAGGGATGTCGGGAGTAAACTACGGGCTTTTAGCTTATATTTGGACGATGGAGCGTTTTTCCTCAGCCCATAGAAACTTAGATGGTCAGGCGTCCAAGTTTTTCGTTTTTTGGTATTGCCTATGCTTAGTCTTGACCTTGATTGGAATGCCTGTGGCGAATACGATTCATGGGGTTGGAGGCCTAGCAGGCTTGGTGCTTGGAATTTTTCACTCGGGAAGAAATAAGAACCTAGTCATGTACTTTCGGTACGATGAGGATGCTATGAAGTATAGCCTTTGGGGGCTTGGCTTACTTGTTGCTGGTATGATCATCGATCATTATACTTATTGAGCACTGGTTCCTGTGAGTTCTAAAGACTGGTCAAGGCTAGCTAAAAGGTTTTCTAGCTCAGCTTCAATGGCACGAATCCTCTCCACGTAAGTGTTTAGAGCGCTCTCAGTGCTATTCGTTAGCGCAAAAGCTGCCCCCACTAGGATGCTACCCAAGATGCCCCACCTAACAGGGCTACCCCATTTAAGCTGCGGCATGGTTGTGGAAAAACTCACCTGTTTTGGGGCGTTTCCTTGCCCGAGTAAGTCACTGGCTCGGGCTTTTATGGTTGTAAACTCTTTGGCATCAAGGTGCTTTCTCAGCTGGTCTGGTGAGTAATCCCGCCCACTTAGACCCTCGGAAACCTTAACCCCGCTTTTCTGATAGTCTGGGCTTGACAGAACATCATAGCTCTTTCCAATTTCGTTTATGATTTTCTTTGCGTCTTCCCCACCATTTTTTGCAAAGTCAGCGTCGGTAAATGACTCTTGAATTCAATAAGAAAATGCAAAATTAATCTTGCCGTCCAAAATTCAAAGAAAAATTGTACTTGAAAAAAATATT
>JABSRF010000060.1 GCA_013215275.1 Oligoflexales bacterium
TCTCCTTATGTAAATTCAGCATGTTACATTTAGGAGTTTTACTTATCAAATGGTCCTAAAAACGGGGTCCACTATAATTAAACTTATAGCCTAGCTGCTCTGGGGGCAAAAAAAAGGAGTCTTTGTCTGTGTCAAGAAATGTCCTAAATAAGCAACTTATAAAAGCAAATATCAAGCTATTTGGATATTCTGCTCTAATTCTGGTATTGTGGTTTGTCATCTTTGCATACTTCATTAAAACACCTCCCATTGTTTTTCTAATGGGTGTGTTTATTTTTCTGCCAGGGTTTATCTTTTTTTCTCGTAAAGCTCGTATGATAAAAGCCAGCGTAGCTTGTCCTGAGTGTGGAAAGGTCTTATACGATGAGCTTAATGCAGAATGGGAGGAGTTAAAAAATTGCCCAAGCTGTGGGATGTCACTAAAGGGTGATGATGAAAAATAGTAAAAATTAAAACTCAGCTCCAATGTTGATGTCAAATTGAGTTTTCTTGTACCATCTATCTTTGTCGGACTCCCTGCTGTAGCAGAACTCTCCTGAAGAACAGCGCACACTCGTGGGCTCCCGCAGTGGCCATGAAAAAAAAGCGTTTAGAGGCCCAACTGGGGTGATGAAGCTGAGAGAAAATCCATAAGCAAGGTAGTGGCGATTATAGAGGTAGCCAGGATTTTTGAGCAGCTCTGAGAATTCGTAGCTGATATTTTCTTCAATAACAGGTGTTTCTTTACCATCAGGGGTTTCGGTTTCGAAGTAATTTTTTAATTTCGCAATTTCTTCAGCAGGCAGAAAGGTGTTGCCGCTATCGATAAATACCGAAGTGGCAAAAACCTTGCTTATCCGGTAGCGAAGATCAGACTTGAGGATAGCTCTTTTGGTTCCTAAAATAGTCTCAGGGGTATCATCTCCTGAAACAACAATGGGCCCTAGGTCTTGCTCAAAACCCCTAACTCTGTTGACCCCATGAGCTGCAAGCCTTTCGCTGGATGGTAGCACACCCCCGTATAAATTGTCTTTACGAGCGATGCTATCATAGGCAGTCACTGAAAAACCATTTCCCCAGACCAATCGATCCATAAGCTTGCTAAAGCGTCTGTATGAAAAATCCCATTTAAAATATTGGAACTCGCCAGCTAGAAAATAGCGAGCCCAGCTCAACTCAGCTTGAATAATGTCACCAGCAGTGGGCCAGGAAATATTGTCTCTTCGGTCCCAGTTGTACCTTAGGCCAACGCTACCTATTTTGGAATCACCAGTCGAAATAAGTGTTTCCTGCTGTTTATCGGTACCAATGGATTTGCTGAGCTTAAAGTTATAAAAAGTACTAAGCCATGACCCTTCAAGAAAGAATTTCGTTTTGTAGGTTAATGATAAATCAAAACTATTGCTGATCTCCCAGAGTTTAAAAGCTGTTCCTTGATGACTAACTGCAATATTGCCGTTAACAGGCAGGTCAAGGATGTATGGCTCCACATATCCAGCTCCTAATTTTCGACCGAGGAAGACCTTTCCATGGGTATCTGTAGGGTTACTAACCGGCCTTTGGTTTTTCTCCTGACTCAGAGAGGCTCTGAGGCTGAATTGCCTTCCTGTTCCCCATAGGTTGTTGTATGAAAATTCCGTAGTATACTGGATACCCTTTCTGAAGTTATAGCCAGGACCAAAAACAATACTTCCAGCATTGCCCTCATAAACCTCTACGGTGACATCAAGAACTTCAGCTTTATCCAGGTAGGACACATGGTCGGTCGGTGCAATCTGAACCGATTTAAAGATACCCAAGTTTATAACAGCATTTCTTGACGCAGCAATGATTTTGGGGTTATACCAATCTACTTTTTCAAATAACAACTCTCTTTCAACGACCTGCTTCTCAGTTTTAACAAGACCAACAATGTTGATATTACCGATACGAACCCTTTTACCTTCCTGAATTCTTACTGTGAGGCTAGTTGGAACGCTACGAAAGTCAAATCTTGAAGCAAGGTTAATTGATATCGAAACATAGTGAAATCCACTTTCTAAATATTTTGCTCTTAAACTCTCTTGAAATTCTAAAATTGCATTTTTGTTGATAAATTCATTTTGATCTATGGACAAGAGAGAGCGTATCTCACCGTCATCAAAATGTTCATTGCCTCTGATATCTACCCTCTCTAAAATTCTTTTTTTACCTTCATTTATAAGAATCACCATTTGCGCTGTGCCTGTGAACTTGTCTTTTGTGATCCTAGGGCTATGGATCTTAACGTCCCAATACCCATTTTGTTTATAAAAAACTTTGAGTGAATCGATACCAGTTGCAAACTTTTCCCTATCTAGAACAATAGAGGTCTCCCAGAAGTTATTCAAATTCATAATTTCTTTTAATTCATCAGAGGAAAATTGATAATTTCCTTCAAATCTAATATTGCTTAGCAGGTATTGTTTTCCTGGGTATACCTTGATTTGATACTTATCAGTGTTTTTGTCAACTTGGCGTTTTTCAGGCTTACTAATTTTTACATCTTCATATCCTTTAGAAAGGTAGAATTTATACAATTCTGACACCATAATTTCGGGGCTTGTTACGCTTACATTCTTACGTTCAATTTCACCATCATCGAATATATCGTCCACAAAAAATAAGTTTGATTGATCGATGACATCATAAACAGTGCGCCTTCCTGTTACACCAGAAATATAAACATCACCAAACTTCTTGTCCTTTGAAAGCTCGATTTTTTTGAGTTTAATATTAGCATCTTTGTATCCTGAGGATAGGAGGTCATATTCAAGTTCATTTAAGCTTGCACTGATTTTTTCTAAATTACACAGGTCACCTACTGCAATCTGAAGCTTGGTTTTATCTGGGATTTTAAAATCGTGGTGAATTTTTCTGATGAGGCAGGGGACCCCCTCATCAACGCTAATCTTATATATTTTTGCTCCGTTCTTCGATTCTAGCTGGAAACTTATAAGTGCTGAGGGATAGCCGGTAGACTCTAGGGCCTCTTTTATCCCATCCACCACCTTACTGCGGATGGCTAGTGAATCAACCCGACCAATATACTTCTGTCTGACACCTTCTAAGATTTGTTCAAGTTTATTGGTAATAAGTTTTATTTTAATCTCTTGAATAAACTCTGCTAGCTCTCCATCAAGTTGCCATGTCCCCTGATTCCACCTAGCCTCTAAGCTCAGAAATGGGTGCACTCTGCCAAGGTCTTGGAGGATATCTTGAAGATCATTGGCGCTAGCAATCGTCGGGTAGCGATTTCTTAAGCCACTGGTATCAATTTTCTTCTCAAGCTCTGAAGATAAGCTCCATTCCGCAGCTGATGCATTGCTCTCTATAAGTAGGTAAGCAGTCAAAATAAAGACAACTGCAGTCAATCTATTTAATTGAGAACCTAAACCTGAGATCCACACTTCTATTTTGCACACCTTCTTCGTTATTATCTGTTTCGCCCAAATCCTGTTCGAGCCCACCTGTTAAGGAAATATTTGTATTAACGGGCACTTCAATTGCAGCCTTGTATTTATTCCCTGGTATGTACTTTAGCCCGGCTTCGATATTTTCTGTTAATCGGAAATCACCGTTTAGCTGTATTGCTGGAAGCCCATCATCTTTGGTGGTAACATCCGGATAAACGTGGATGATGTTTTCTCCAAACAGTTCTGAAAACTTTTCAAAAGGGACCTTGCTTTGGCTCCCCACAACGTTGAGCAATTCAGAAATACCAACTCCGCGAGCTTCCGCTGTTTTAGTCTCTGCATCGGGTAATGAGCCGGTAGATAAAAGGACAATCGATTCAAGTCTTGAGATAACACTTCCATCATCCCTTGTGGGAGGGTCCACGATAAGTTCCACCACAGGGTTTGAAGCTGACTCAGTGACAGAAACCGTAACCGTATAGGGAGTTACATCGGTAATGGCAACAATATCAATCTTTGGGTTTACCTTGATCGGATCATCAAAAATGATCTCACCTCTTTCAATATTAAACTCTCTTTTGTAAATAAATTTTCCATTATTGATATCCATACGGCCCAATAGAATTGGCTTAATTTCGCTCCCTTCTAGGCGCAAGTCCGATGAGAGGGTCGCTTGAATGTTATTATTGTGAATCACAATAGACTTGTCAGCAAGTATGTTTACATTCAGCTTCAACAGGGGGTCGGCTAATGCCCCCTCAGATTCATCTACGAGTGATTCTTGCCTTATGACGTTCACGACCTCCTTGATAATATCCACTTTGCGTGTTGACCGAGCTTTTTCAATTCTTATGTCACCAGCAAGTAAATAAGGAGTCTTTTCACCTGAGAGCTGGATATCTCCGCTAAGAGCGGTATCAAAACTCTTAATATACGGAACCGGATAGACGACGCGGATTTGGTCAAACGATATATTGAGGTTACTTTCCTTTTTACTTTTTGAATTGACCACAACATAACCACTAGCGCTTAGAGTACCAAGGCCTTTATTTGCTTTTAAACGGTCAATGTAAAGAATTCCATCTTCATAGGTACAATGAAAATCGATATCCTTAAATTCTGGGCGAATCGTAGGCGAGCCAATAGAGAAGAATTTATTGTCTGCAGTTTCTTTGGAGAAAATTTTAGCTGATAAACTTAGGTTGTTCACTGGACCTTTCAAACTGCCATTAACTGAGATCAGCCCTGTAGAGCTCTCCACATGCTTAGACAAGATTTCGAACACTTTGCCCTGGACTACGGTCTCAAATGAGAGATTTAAAAAATTGGGAGGATGGGAGTTGTTGAGGCGAAAGATCGTTTCAATATGATCTCCTCCTAGTTTCAATGGAGCATTCTCATCGTAGCTCCACCCAGTCCGGCGAAATAGAATCTTCGCCGGTTCTTGATTAACGAGTGTGATGCTTTCGGTTTTGCCCTCAATATCATGATTAAACTTTGTGCGTAGTTCTTCAATAAATAACTCTCCCTTAGACTGCCACCAATTTCTAAAGTTTCCTGATAGCGACCAGTAGCCTGTTAGGTATGCGTAGTTTCGTGGGTCTTTATAAAAGTATTTTGTAGTGAGAGCCCTGATATCTGTTCTACGAAACTGTAGGTACCACTCAAAAGGAAGCAGTGGCTCAGCTAGGTCAGTGGTCATTCGTCCTTCTAGGGAGTTCCCTGAATGGTTAAAGGTAAGCTGGAGCTTGCTTCCATCAACAAGGCCACGAATAAAAAATGGTGCTAGGGGAGACTTGAAAACTCTAAGCTGCTCTAGCTTACCATCAAAACTCCCTTGAACTTTTTCCATGGTTCCTTCTAACTTAGCATTGAGGTTGACCAAGCCCTCTAGCTCTATAGTTCTGAGCTCATCATTGAAAAAGGGAATTTTTTGAAGGTCAAGCAAGTTGCGGTCTTTATTGTTAAGGGTTCTAATCTGCAGTGTGACCTTATCTTTTCTGGAGAACCCTAGAGGAGACCAAAAAAATGGATCTTCGTTTTTAACTGGCGACTTTCTTACCTCTAAAAAAGATCCAAATTGGGTGTCTCCAATTTGCAGCACAGATTTCTCAAGTTTAAGCACTCGAGAATTGATTTTAAGTCTGCCCTTAAATCGGTCAGCCATGAGTTCATTCTGGTAGCGCACATTGGCAACATCAAAATCCACATCAATTTTGGCCTTGACAGGCTCTTTGAGTGGTCCTGCCCAGGTACCGCTGAGGCTGGTAACTTTAAAGTCAATAGGGGTTTCAGATTTTATGATTTGAATGAGAGGGTCTATGATTTGAGGGGTCACATTGATTGCTCGAATTTTACTGGGCAGTAGGTTTAAGCTTTTGATGTCGATGCCTCCTGAAGGAAGTAAGACTTGGCCTCCCGAACTGGGGCTAATAGAGAGTTGGGTCCAGGTGAGGATATTATCTTTGTTTACCTCAAGCTTTCCTGCAATATTGCCAAGAGGCATATCCAGAATGTCAACTTGTGATCCCTCTAGAAGGTTAGATATTAGGATATTATCATAGGGTCCATAAA
The DNA here is from genome assembly GCA_013215275.1 of Oligoflexales bacterium. Lineage (GTDB taxonomy): Bacteria > Bdellovibrionota_B > Oligoflexia > Oligoflexales > Bog-1112 > JABSRF01. Next base: position 5,988 of record JABSRF010000060.1, read on the forward strand.
TCCTAGTCTCAAGCTGAACGCGACCGTCGATGGGAATTTGACCAAAATAACTAGCTAAATCGAGAGAAAGGTCAGGGCTTGTAATCCTTAAGTCCATACCCTTTTTGTCATTAAAATGGAAGATGCCATCCAAGGTGACCAAGTTGGAGCTGGGTAATTCGCTCGGGAGATCATCAGGTTTTTTTTGCTTGATTGCCTTGGAGCTAGGGTAGCAACGACCTGTGTTTTCTCTTACCAACATGCCACTTGCTGAAATTTGTAGGTCGAGGTCTAGCACGCAAGCTGGTGATACTGGTCTAAAATTTTTTTCCTTTGGGATAGCCTTTGCCTCAAACTGATCGAGCCTAGATTTCGCAACCACCTTCATTGAAAAAGGAGATCCTTGACCGTTTATTTTTATTGCTTTGCTTGTTAAATCAAAATTGAAAGGATCGAAAGGAACATTGAACACGAGCATGAGCTTATCAAGTGGCATGCGGTTTAACGAAGCATCAAAACTAAAGGGGACTTTATCGCCAAAGCCTAGGTACCCCTTCGTCTCTCCATATTTTTTACCTGCTATAATGATGTCCATTTGATCAAATTGGATTTTATCTTTTTCTACGGTGAAATTGATGGTGCTTTCGAATAGATTAAATCCATCTATTTTTGCATTGTGTGACTTAACGGAACCAGAAATGTGCTGGGTGCTTGTTTGGTCGTCGATGAGAGAAATCGTTGATTTAATGTCTACATTTCCGGTGACCTTGCCATGAGTTTCAGGTATCTCTAGAAAGGTCCCTAGTAGGGATAGGTCTGAATCTCCTTGCCAAGTGTTAGCAATGTCAATAGAGGTGATGGTCTGCTTGGTGCCCTTCGTTTTGATTTGCCCTTTTAGCTTCCCTTTCAGGTTTAGGTTGTTCGATTTTATACTCATAAATTCTGACGTAATCTTATCGTCTTTTAGGGTCACCTCAGCAGAAATGCGGGCATCTTGGGTGAGGAGTTCGTTGCCGAAGAAAATTTTGGATTTTGCACTGATGAGGTCAATATCGACCCTGTTCCATTGGTCGAATTTCACCCGTAAATCGAGGCCTTCAAGAGCAGTTGAAATGAATTCTAGCTTTTTTGGGACCTCTTCCTGTAAGGGAAAATAGCCGATAAACCTCGCATTTAAGAGCACCAATTCGTCGATAGGAACAGAAGGAGGAGGCCAAGTGGAGTCGGCAGTATCTCCTTTTTTTTGGTCTTTTAAAAATCCTTTGAAATCCCATGGAGGAGGCCAGTTTAGCTTAAGATCTTGGGCAGTAATTTTTGAAATTTTCTGATTGCCAATAAAGATATCCCACCATGACAAGTGTATCTCAAGCATCGAAACCTGCAGCAAGGACTCTGCCTTGAATTTGCTCTTGGATCCTAGCTGGACTCCATAAGCAGTAAGGTCTAGCGGTACGATCGAAATGGATAGAGCCTCGAACTCCAGATTAAGCTCGCTGTATTCAGCAAATTTCTCGTAAATGATGGCTCGTAGAAGGCGGTGGGTATAAAGGTTGTTCACAAGGAGGTTTAGGATAAACACTAATATCGATAGCGAGATACCAATGATAACGATTTTCTTAGAAAACTTCGCCATTGCAAGAAGGTTTATCCTTTATCATTGGCACTGTGGCAGTGTTTAAGCTTAAAGTGTATCGCATTTTTGGTCTTAAGACTCTTCGAATAAAGAGTAAGTGGGGCTGCTGCGATTCTCTTGCTCCTCTTCCGTAGCTTGTGGCTGATCGAACAAGTCAGTTTTGAGGCCCTGGTTTTGAGGCCGAGGCACTTCAGGGGAGCTTAGGTTTGGCTCACTCTTTTTCAGCTCCATTCCCATTAGCTTTGCCACATTTTCTATCATTTGCGGCTGTACGACCCGCTTGTCGGCTAGGGAAGATTCGATCAGACAGCTTTCTGCTAAACTATTAACATTAGATGCTGTTCCTTGGCTATACTGAAACAGGCGATCCATGGATTTATCGCTAAATGGATTGCTGGTCATCTTAGCTTCCTTGAGGTACCACTGGATGTAAGCTTCCAGCTCTACCCTCCCTAAGGCAGGTACATCCCAACGAAAAGAAATTTTTTGTTTTATGGCTGCAATCGACTTACATAGCTCCCAGATTTTTGAGCTTCCGATCAACAAGGCTGTAAAGCCCCCACCTGCCATTTTATTTAGGTTGTAAAGGAATAGAAGGTCCTCCATAGCCTTCTCATTGATAATATAATCGGCCACGTCAATGATGAGAATTAAATGGCGTTTCTCTTCCCGTAGCTGCTCGAAACCCTTTGCGGTCGCCTTCCAGATACTATCCTTAAAAGAAGCGTGGCCAATAAGGTATTCATTTAAACGAGGCAAAAGCCAGCCAGCTTCCTGTTCTGGCCTTGCCATGGAGTAGATGAAGCTTTCATGGGCCATAGGGTTTAGGTAGTGATAGACCCACCTTGCGAGGACTGTTTTTCCTCTTCCATGCTCCCCTGTGATGAGCTGCAAGGTGTGTGGCTGCTGGCAGAGTATGAGCAAATGCTGCCAGAAACGTACGTACTTAGGAGGAAGGTAAACCTGCCCCGGCCCTAACGCTCGGTTAAAAACTGGCTGCTCAATGTTCCAAAATTTTAGGTACTCATCGATCATGGAAACTACCATCGAACTTATAAAGTGTTTTCACGCTATTCCGGACCAACTACGCTCAATCTTTTGATAGAGCCCTTTTTTTTCAGTCATGTACTCTGCTGCATCTTGCTTTCTTCCTAACGCATAGGCAATGCGAGCCATGAAGGGTAAAGTTTTATCTACCATGTATCTTCTGTTTGCCATCTTTTCCAACACGTTTAACGCAGACTCAAAATTGCAAAGCATCATTTCGGCCTGAACGATATCAGGTAATAAGCAACAGCTGCGGTCAAATTGCTTGTGAGTGCTTGAGAATAGCCTACGAGCGAGATGGGGCATTGCATGCTGTAAGTAGAGGTTCCCTAAAGTCAAAACGGAGCACAAGTTTTTCGGATCTGCTTTTATTTTTTCCAGTAATATTTTTTCTGCTTCTGTCAGTTCACCCTCGTTCATCAATATACTTGCAATGATTGGGCTAACAATGGGAGCAGTGCTTTCGACCAGAAGGAGCTTTCCTAGCAATTCTTTTAGTTTACTGTCATCATGATCGTCATAATACCTGTAAAAAATACCTCTCAATGCCATCATAGGCTTTGTTTCCCATCGTTTTAGGAGTGCGTTAAAACTAGGAATAAATTTTGATGGTGTTAATGGCTTTGCAACTATTTCCTTAAATCCCATGAAGCTGAGGGGAGCCTTTTCGAATTTATGGTCTTCCATTAGGAAGGTGAACACAGGGGTCGCGTAAATGATGGGGTCTAGCATCAGGTAACGAATCATGTTCGCAGAGGGTTCCTCTATGCTGTCGTCAACGATTAGAATATAGGCTTCCTTTTGCTTCAAAAGCTCGATAGCCTCTCTGGCTGAAGGCGTCGATTTAACCACTGCCCATCCCATTGACCTCAATAGCTCCCTCAGAAACATATAGGTGTTTGGTGACTGAGTTAGGATAGCCACGTTTTTTTGAGGCCAGGAGCTGACGGGTTTCACCATAGTAATAAACTTACCAAATTCCAGTTTTTTAAGTAGTGGATTTTATCCAACTACGGGTATTAGCAGGGGGAAAAGCCCTGAATCACTTCTGGAGCAGATAAACAGCTTCCTTGTCTGCCATGTTTGCTACTTTCTTACATTTGCCGACTGATGCCTGATTAAAATGTTTTGCATCCATGACTATTTTGTCCAGCTTATACTCTAATCCATGCTATTTACTCATCGTAGCATGATTTGACCTTCCCCTCTATGAGCATTGCCGTTATAACTAGGCAAGGAGTGCATCCTTGTGATTTTTTCTCAGATTCAAAGACCTTTATTTCAGATTTCGCTTTAAAGTTTTAAATAAACGACAAGAGGTAGGCAATGCAGATTTTACTGATTGGAGCCGGAGCAAGGGAAGATGCTCTCGCATGGAAGATTCAGAATTCTTCTCTTTTTGATCAGGGGCAAGGAAAACTCTATACCTGGCCTAAGGCGTACTCTCTCATAAAGGGCACCCAGAAGCTTGATCTAGCGGCAAATGCTAGGCTTGAGCAGCTTGCCGATAAGGCCTTAGAATTAAAAATTGATTTAACTATTTGTGGACCAGAGGCTCCCTTGGCAGATGGGATCAAAGAAGCATTCGAAGATAAAGGGCTCAAACTTTTTGGTCCTTCAAAGGGAGCGGCCAAGCTTGAATCTTCAAAGGTTTTTGCGAAAAATCTTATGAAAGAGGCTCAGATTCCAACAGCTGACTTCCTTGTCGCTGGGGACAGAGGTGAGTGCTTCTCCTATGCAAAAGAGTTTTTTGAAGAAGATGGTAAAGTTGTTTTAAAAGCAGATGGCCTTGCATCAGGAAAAGGTGTTTTCGTTTGCCAAAGTATTAAAGAAATAGAAGAAGGCCTTGATTCCCTCTACTCAAATTCATTTAGTCATGCCTGTGATAAGGTCCTGGTAGAACGGTGTCTGCTTGGTAGAGAGTGCTCTCACTTTACCATTATCAATAAGCATACTGAGAGCTTTCTAGGATTTGCAGTTGACTTCAAAAGAGCTTTTTCAGGAGATAAGGGACCAAACACTGGTGGCATGGGTTGCTATACTCCTGTCCCTTGGCTACCTGCAAATGCCCATTCGTTGGTGATGGATCAAGTGATTGTTCCCCTTAAAAATGCTTTAAAGAACAAAGGTATGTCTTACGAAGGCTTTCTGTATGTAGGCTTAATGTGGACAGACTCAGGCCCGATGGTCATCGAATTCAATGTGAGGCTTGGTGATCCCGAAGCTCAGGTTCTAGCTGTTTACGATTCGAAAGATTGGTTAGAGCTGATTATGCGCGAAAGCATCCAGCATGATAAGCCTGTTAGTGATGGGGCATCAAAAGCTGTTGCAGTTGTTATGGCTTCAAATCATTACCCATACCCAAGCAAACCAAGTCAAGAAAAAGAGACTATTCCTCTAAGTACTTTGATTGAAAAACCAGAAACCCAAGTTTTTGCGGCCGCAGTTGCCGCAGGCCTAGAGGGTGAGGTGACTCCACTGGCAGGAAGGGTTTTCACAGTGGTCGCCAAAAGCCCTAGTTTTTCTGGAGCTAGAGAGCAGGCTCTCTCTCATTGTCAAAAAATATCCAAATTCTGGACTGCAAGTCGTTGGAGGGAAGATATTGCCCAGCTAGCAGCTGAAGAGGAATGTTGAGTATAATTTAAAGGTGGTGGGATTGTTTTCATTGATGAGCCTTCTACGATTGTTTGCTTATCTACGATTGGAAAAAGGCCTCAGCATTGCGGGTACATGCAAAAATTGATGCTCTTAAAAAACACCTAGAAGGTCAAAAAAGCTATCAGTTTTCGCAGACAATCATGCACAATCTTGTTGAGCTAGGTTTGTTTAAGCATGCATCTGCGATGGCCTACATGACTTTGCTCTCAGTGGTCCCCTCGCTTGCTGTTTCCTTCAGTTTGCTTTCCGCTTTTACCCCCCTAGCTCATCAGAAAGAGTTTGCTGTAAACCTGAAACAATGGGTTTTATCAAAGCTAACTGAAGGGGCCGGAGTAGAGGTGGCTTCTCTTTTAGATCAATATATGGTGAGTTTGGATTTAACTCAATTGGGCCTTAGTGGATTTTTGGGTCTCGTGCTTAGCCTTGTCTTGCTTCTTAGGCAGATTGAAATAACCTTCAATCTTATCTGGAGGGTGAGGAAGAATAGAAACATTTTTGCTCGCTTCTTTTATTTTTTATCCCTCTTGTGTCTTTTTGTCTTTGTTGCTTCCTTTGCTTTGCTCTTGCTAAGAAATCTTGGTTTTCAGTCCTTTTTGCTGGCAGGTTCCGGTAAATCAGTTGGTGCATGGGTGCCAGCATCAGTGATTAGCTACTCGGTTAGTTTTTTTTGTTTTTTCTTTATATTGAAATTAGTTCCATACTGCAAAGTACAAAATAAACCAGCCTTGATAGGTGCAATAACAACAACTTTGCTGTTTCATTTTTCAAAGTGGGGATTTTTCTATTACGGTCAGTATATAGCAAACTATCAGGCTATTTATGGAGCCTTAGCAGCACTTCCTCTATTTTTACTTTGGTTGTACTTGTGCTGGGTGATTCTCTTGCTTGGTGCTGCCCTCACCCGCCTTTGTCAACATGAGTTTCAGGACTATAAAAAGATGAGAAAATAAATTAGTAGGCATCAGAGAAACGCTTATAAGTTGCGTTTTCCCTGTTAATTGCTTGACCTTTCATCAAAGGTAGGAAGAATCTCACTATTTCTTAAACACGGAAACCTGAAGCAAAAGTGCTATAATAGCGAGTAGCTACAACTATCCTTAGGAATTTGCAATGGATGGGTTCAAAACAATAGCTTGTTTAGTTATTTTAGTGGGAGTTTTGTCCTGTGCAGGTGGAGGATCAGGTGGTGTTTACGGTCTAAGTGAAGGCTCAAAACCGATCAACCAAAAGGAAGAACTGCAATACAAAAAAGCACTGATTCGATGCCATAAAACTGGAGGTAGTCGAATCGTGAAAATTAAAGGGAAGCTTCGATGCTTTTAGTTGGTGTCTTCATCCAAGCAAGTGTTGCTGATATCTGCCTCCTTTAGAATAGCTGTACTCACATCAGTGCCTTCAAAATTTGCTCTTTTGAGGTTTGCTCCCGTAAAGACTGTTCCTGATAGCTTTGCATTCCTAAAATCGCAGCTAGCTAAATCGCTATACGAAAATATAGTCTTTTCCAAATTTGCCTCAGAAAAATCGGCACATTTTAAAGTTTGACCACTCAAGTCAAATCCGCTCAGGTCAGCGCCACTAAAATTCGCACGCCCAGCATGGGTGTTTGTCTTTGGATCAAGAACGCTTTCCATCCAAACTCTGTGTTCCTTGATTATCTTTTCAAGGTCTTCCTGGGACTTAATGGAAGCGGGCTCAGAGACCGTAAACGTTTGATCAGGTTGTTTATTTTCTTGCTCCTCTCGCAAGGGCTCGTTGTCTTGTTTCTGTAATGCTTGCTCACTTTCGGTTTGATTGATACCCATGTTTGCTCCTTGAATGCCATCAAATGCCAATACTAATACTTTACCGCCACAATGCCAAAATCACCGTAACTTTGCGGGAGGGAGATTCTACTTACCAACCTTTCAATGATATTGATTAAGCTCCTCCCTCATGTTTAGGTTTTGCGGAGGTTGGTGCTTGCAGTGCGCGACTAGCCATAATTATAGGCTAAGTCTGGCCTGCCTTTTATCTATGGGAGCATTTTTTTTTCTAGATTTACCCATTTTGAACTTTTTGTGGTAGGTGTCCTCGTGAGAGTCTGACCTACGTTTGAAGACTAGCCTGAGGCTGAGGTTTAACGCAAAGGCTAAGGCTAAGCCGAAATACTGAAGATGGTATATTGTAAAGGCGATAAATGCGGAAGCAAGCGCTGCAATTGCGGCTCCCATTAACCAACTTGTGACGACCCAAATGGCACGGCCCATTTTAAGGTCCGATCTTCCGCGAGTAAAAACCCGGTCACCCCAGCCAGTTGCTATCACTGCGGCAAAGCACACGTAGGTTGTAGAAACTGGGAGCCCTAAGCCGGATGCAAAGGCAATCACACAAGCACTGACAGCTAAGATCACAGAGGCTCTTAGCGGGTCATAGTGAAGCTTCTTGCCATCCTCACTTCTGCCAGAGGCAGGTGCAACATCTGGAAGTGAGTCTTCTTCTTCCTTAGATTTTTCGCTGCGCATGGTGAGCCTGGCAAGGCGTACACACCACTCTGGGGCGTAGAGCTTTACCTTGCTTTGCTGAGATGCTGTGTTTATCTCTGCCCGTGTAACTCTTTGAGCCCGTTTGGTACTCATGCCCATAAACATCAAAAAACCGCATGAGAACAAGGTCCATAATGGAATCGACATTTTAGAGCCGGCATCTAAACCCTGTTTCCAAATCATCCAGTTTGCGAGGCCAGGAGACGCGCAATTAGCCAAGTCATTTTGCCCGAAAGCAAAGGCCATACAAACCATGCCAATGACAGCAGTTGCATGAAAAAGATACTTAGTTCCTTTCCTTCCCAAAATGGTCAATAGTAGGTGGGTGATCAGGGTAAACAAAGCCCAAAGGATCACTAAGAGTCCACCGGTGCCAACAGAGCCCAGGTAGCGATCCTTCCATTCAGCAATCGCTGGAATTTCACTCATGCCCGTCACGATCATAAACCAGCACAAAGACACCATCGTTAAACCAGTGATCCAGGGGCCGTGAAGCAGGACCAAATCATGCCTCTGGGAATCTTTCCTGATAGCCCCGCGAAACATCCTTTGGACCAAAAAGGCAATCACTCCGCTAAACAAAATTGAGACAAAGATGGCTCCTACCACCTTCCCTAAGGTATCCCACTGTACAGCTCCCATTTCTCGGCTGACACCTAAGGCTCCGCCTGCTAAAGAAAAAACCAATGTGGCAGTGGTGCTAACCGGTAAGCCATATCCTGAGTAGGTGTATAAGAGGACCGTATTGACGAGGTAGGATGCAATAAAGACGCAGACTGCGCCCTCAGCATCCAGGAATGCGGTGTCAAAAATTCCTTTACGCACTGTGTCCATCACAGGGCTAGCAAAAATTGCCCCAAGTATCACGAAAATGCCAGCTATGGTGACTGCAGTTTTACGCTGGAGTATGCGAGCTCCAAAAACTGCGTTGACAAGGTTTGTGGCATCGTTGCTTCCCACTTCAATGCAAGCCCAAATAAGCATTCCTAAGGATACAAAGGTGACCACAGAGATGAAATTAATTGAGATTTCCAAGGGGCATCCCTCCGGGATAGGTTTCCTTTCTAACGTCTACATTTGCTGTATCAAAAAATCGCCCTATCTACAAAGTATATCTTTGCCTTTGTTTTTACCGTCAAAACCTCGATTTATTGCGAATTTACCTTGGCTTTCTTGTTTATGCTCTGGTTTTAGGCATTTTTTTTGCAATCCGGGGTGCTTCTGATGTAAGGGGTTGTCTTGACAAAGGACTATAAGGTTATAATATAACAACTGTTATCAAAAAGAGGTCTTATGCCGAAAATTGTCGATCACGAGCAAATGCGCAAGGAATTGCTGACACAAAGCTTTCATTATTTCGCTTATCAAGGGTACAAGGGTGTCACCATGAGAAGCTTAGCGAAAGCATTGGATATCTCTACTGGCACTCTATCAAGCGCATGAAAGACTTTGCCAATAAATTTCAGATTGATATTCAGCTGATCTATTATCCACCTTATCATAGCA
>JABSRF010000600.1 GCA_013215275.1 Oligoflexales bacterium
GAGTGCGCAATCACAGGCCAGAACTGTACTAAAATTAACCATCAATGGGTAGGACATTTATTTGGAGTTACCTAATCTGAAATGAAGAAGAATGGCTTTATGCTAATCTGGCCTACATGGAAAATCCTCTCTTTCGCAAGAATATCGTAACTGAAAGAACCGAACCCAAGATCTAACCACGTTGTTTAAGCGATCTGCGAGAGTCTTTTTTTGCATCACGTCCTTTATGTTTGGCACCTGTTCTGAATGCAATTTGGCAAGTGCCTGCTTGAACATGATTTTGCTCGTCATGTAATGCCCACTGTAGGCCGAAATGCTTGTTAACCTTCCCTCTTCCAAAGTTAAAATTCCAGCACTAGCAGCTGGGGCTCCAGCTAGAAAACTGGAGTGGTGAAATCTCTTATCGATTTTTTTTCCAATATAAAATTTACCCCATTCATCCATAACAAAGATAAACTCACCACTCTGAGGTTTATAGACACCACATTCTTTGCCGTAGAAATATCCACGCTTAAACTTTACCTTATATTTCTTTCTCTCTTGCTCATCTAGATACTTGACTAGATACTCACCCCTGGAATTCTTTATGATGTCTTTGCGGTACCCTATTGCCACCATGCCATATGATTTAAACTCTGCCTGTTTTGCTTCCGATTTTAAGGATGTGGAGCAAAGTAAGGTATAAAAGAGTATATACTGCGATATTAGAAAAGTGTTCTTATGCATTAGGACATCTCTTTGTGAACTCAGGATATTGGTCAATAGTTTATATATGACTCAGTTACAGAGAGTTCAATGGAGAATTACGCAGGGTGTTAAGTTCTTTTAGTGTTGCGGTGAATTTGACCCTATAAAGAAGTTTTACAAGCATGATAGAAGCAATAAAAAATAATTTAGGAATAACCTTGACAAAACCTCAAATATATCTATTAGTATAAAAGAACAGTATTGTTTCGAATTTTACGAACAATGATTGATAATGGAACAGGATTCTTGATGATATATCTCTACATAGTTTCAGCTTGGTGGTGGCACAATCTTAGCGGGTTGTGACTAGCTGCATCTATGTAACAGTTTTACAAACCCGCTTTTAGGCGGGTTTTTTAGTTTCTTGGCTAAACTGAGACTCGCGAAAGCAAACCTTTTAGGGAGCAAATAATGAGTCTTACATACCTAAGCCTAATACCTGGAAGATTAGAATCTCTATTATTAGAGCAGGACTATATACCAGATCCTCTGTTAGCTTACAGAAATTTGTGTGCTGATAGCGATAATAACCTTCTCTTAGAGTCTGCTGAAGCTGGTAAACCCCACTCTAAGAGTATGATTTTGGTAGATGCAGCGCTCAAGTTAGTCTGCAATAAAAATACGGTTAGCTGCTTTTTCTTGAGCGATAATGGTAAGTCTTTGCTGCCCCTTATTCATGAGTTTTTGCCAGCAGGTTCTGAGTGTGAGTCTGAAGTCGATGCCCTCCATGTCAGATTTCCAGAAGTAGAAGAAAACATTGATGAAGATTACCGCTTCAAGGTGCCTTCGGTTTTCGACTTTTTACGACTGTTGCAGACCCGCATAAAACCCCTACGGTCACATCCCCAGGCAATTTTTCTTGGAGGTGTCTTTGGGTATGATCTGCTTGAAAATTTTGAACCACTGCCTGAGGTGTCAGGTAGTGTAAACTCTTGTCCGGACTATGTTTTCTATCTAGCAGAAACTTTAATATATATTGATCATACTGCTGCAAAAACAGAGATGATCGGAACCGTGTTCAGTGGTGAGCATGTTGCAACAAGTTATTTCAAGATCAGTCAAAGACTAGATGAACTAAGTCAAAAACTAAATAAAACCTACGCTAAAGGCTTCAAAGGTTTTATAGTAGATCCAGATACTTTGAAGGTGAATAAAACTGATTTGGAATACAGTTCCGAAGTTGCCAAATTAGTCGCTGTAGCGAAATATAAAATACCTTTATTTAAAGGCTTTTGACTTCATATAGCTCTTTACTTACTTTAA
>JABSRF010000601.1 GCA_013215275.1 Oligoflexales bacterium
CGTTTCTACCAAAATATAGCGTTCTGATCACACATGAATAGTGGGTAGAATATTTATTTGGAGTTACCTTAGACAATCTCAAAGGCAAAGCATTTGAATAGCGAGACCGCCTAACCCTGCTACGCAGGGGCGGTGACAAGGGGCCCAGTATGAAGGCATGATGATGGGGAGCTCACTGTGAAAGGGTGATGACTCGGGAGCCACTAGGCAGGGGCGATTAATAGGTGCTCCCATAGAGAGGAGTCAGGTTTGATACCCCAATATAAGCGGTTTTTTAGAGCTTAAATGTGTACTTTAGGTACTCGCTGCGCTCAACCAAGGAAGCGACGTAAATCGTAAGGCTATCAGTGTTTTCATAGCCTTCCTTGGCTTGGCTAGAAAACAAATAAGTCTTCGGATTAGCAAAGAAAATCCCACTGAGAAGCTTGGATACATTTTTTTTGCATATTGAGTATGCTTTTTTCTCAATTTTACTGGGTTCAGCCCCTTCTTCGTTCATACTTGCAAGCTCCGTGAGAACTGATCCTATTCCCCTACAAAAATGAGGGATTTCCTTCTTTTTTGCAAACAGCCTACCCATGATATTGGAGTGCACCTCCTCATCTAGGTACTCATAATGGAAATTTGAGACTTGCCTTAACGGATACTTGGTCAGTGCATTGTTGATTTCACCTGTAAAATAGCTTTCTTCATCCTCAATAGTGATTGCCTGTACATTAATATGCTCAGCACAATCTTCACTTTTTTCTAAGCTTGTCCAGCGTGTCACCAGTTGATTCAAATCATGTGGGTGGGTGTTAGCTAAACAAAAACTCGATGCGATCATAGGGCCAATCATGGACAAAAATACTTTTCTGATAAACATAGAGATTTCCTTTCTTTAAACATTTCTCATACTCACAAAGTAATGAATTGCTTAGCATGCTCCGTGGAGCCTGTGCCACGGACATCCATCTCAAGTTGTGTATGTGCTACAATGAGATCATAGCTATCCACAAGGTTTATTAGGAGCACTATGACTTTTTTAGCAAAGGCCTTAGCTTTAATTTTCCTGTTGATATCGTTTTACGGGTGCCGCACCCAAAGAAAGCTGGGCATCTATAATTTGCCCGACTGTGTCCGTGGAAAGAAGCTCGTCAAATGCTCAGGATTGGATGATTTAACTGGGCTAAATGTCAGTGAAGGAGAGCTTGGAGATGAAGAAAGATATGAAAGTGTAAAACTCATTCTTAATAATGGTCTTAAAAAATTTTGTAGTGGAGTTTTTGTAAGACAAAATATTATGATTGCTCCAGCTCAATGCTTTCTTTCTAAGTCAGTTGACAGAAAACAGATTTATTTGGTCAAAATAAAGCACCTTTCAAAAAATAAGGAGCTTAGACTAAAAATAGTAGCTGTTCCTAAAAAAGTCATTATAAATCCAGCGTATAAGCTAGCTTTAGAACAGTATGGTATCAATAGCCTTAAAACTCTAAGTTTTGATTTGGCTGTTGTAGTCTTTCGCAAGCCTATTGTGAGCAAGAGTCAAGCTTTTGAATTAATCGACCTTCCAGAATCAGACTCAAGCTCTCTAGCTTGGGTTGGGCATGGACTACCAGGGATATGGGCCAGCACGGACTTATGGAGAAGAAGGTCGCAGGTTACAGTTGCAGATACCAAGTTCGACCCAAGCCTAATTGAGGTTGACTACACACTCAGGATTACCGATCAAATGGAGGCTGAGCAAGCAAATCTTCCAGCGTCTTCGGGGAGTGTGTTGCTCTCAGGTCGTAAAGCGGTTGGCCTTTTCGTAGGCTTTAGCTTCCAGAAATTTGCCTTTATTTTTGAAATAAATAAGAGGATCTTATTTACTAGCTTCAATCACCCTGTTAACCAAGATTTTTTGCGAACAGCTATCACTAATAACCTTTTAATCCAACCTTCCTAGTTTAAATAGTCGCTGTAGCGAAATGTAATCGCCAATCCCCCAAATATTCGCTTTAGCACGTTTTGGCTGGATTTTTTC
>JABSRF010000602.1 GCA_013215275.1 Oligoflexales bacterium
CATCCGTTTCTACCAAAATATAGCGTTCTGATCACACATGAATAGTGGGTAGAATATTTATTTGGAGTTACCTTAAAGCCAATATTGGTGGGGACCTTAGAAGATTGCAGAAGGGTGGCATCCCACGAGATTGAAAGCCATTTCCATGGCCTTAAAACGAAGGCGTTTGAGCTGCGAGACAGAGATAAGGAAGGATGCTACCGAGTCCTTTATGTAACTTTTGTAAAAGGCAAGATTCATGTCTTACATAGTTTCAAAAAGAAATCTAGCTCTACGAGCAAAAAAGATAAGGCTCTTGCCAACTAAAGGCTCTCAGACTTGATTAGAAGGAGTAAATGATGGGTAAGGATGTTTTCAAGGATTTAGGTTTTAGCGAAGCCAGGTCTGCAGATTTAGAGCTAAGAGCAGATTTAATGGACCATCTTTTAAATATTATTGAGCGAAGGGCTTATTCTCAAAAAGAACTAGTCAAAGTTTTGAATGTAGCTCAGCCTCATGTCAGTGCCCTTATGTCAGGAAAAATTGCATCCTTCAGCTCGGAAAAGCTAGCTATTTATCTAAGAAAATTAAATTCAAAGGTTAAAGTTTCTGCCACTATGCCGCGAAAGAAGGTGGTTTGCACTTAGCCAGCCTCGGATACGAAGTTACCATATCACCTAAATCTTGAGATTTAATTTCATTATAAAAACCGTTTAAATCATAAGAGAATCTCAAGCCAATCACACCTTGACAAGCCTGAATCCTTGGGATAATTTCCCCGATGCTGCCAAGATAAACTGGTTATTTGTATGCTACACACTGGCCTTTTTAGTAACGGTAGCGAGTGTTTTACGATTGAAAGCAAAGACTAAAATTGCCCTCAAAAGGAAATTTTTTTCGAACTTTCGCCCCAATCCCAATAACATTATGTGAAAAGGATCATCATGTTACGTTCCAAGTTTTTCAGCATCATGACCGCAGTTTCTGTATTAGCAAGCCAAGCTGCATTTGCCGAAACCAGCAAAAAAGCACGTAAAAATGACGTTGCAGAGTCTTACTTACTTTCAGACTCAGGTGACTTGTTTCGCATGGTGAAAGGCAACAAGTGCCAGATCACTAACAATGTAGAATCGTTTAAGGTTTCACAGCACCCTAACGACCTAGCTATGATCTACTTCAAAAAAGCTGGTGACCTCTACATGCTACGCAATGCTGCAGACCTATCTGGCAAATGCCCAAAGGCTGAAAAAAAGGTCCTTCTAAAATCCGTTAAGAAATATAGCATCATCCCAAACACCAAGAGTATTATTGTAAACATCGCTCAAAGCACCTCAGGTCTGTTGAAAGCTTGGGGCAACGAAAAAGAAATCGTATCTTACAGCAACGTTCGTGAGTACAAAGTCAATCCTACCTTTGGCAAAAAAGGTGATGCAAATGCGGATACCCTCGCATTTATCATGGGTAACAACCGCGAGAGCTATAGCATCAACGGTCGAGTCGAAGCTAAGCCAGAAAAAGTTGTCGGCAAAGCGCTTATCAAGATCATCGCAACCCTGTTCAACATTGCTTTTGACTCTTTCGAGCCTGAGCTTGTGGTTGCTAATAAGCCATATTATGACGCAGGTGCTATGGTTCAAAGAATCCATGACGCTCATTCTTGGAGCAAGCTAGATGTATTGAAAAAAGAGCTTAAATTCTTCGGTGTGCTCTCTGTCGGTACCATTAAAGATATCTTAGGTGAGTTTTCTTACGACAAAATGAGCGCCCTTGAGTATATGGTCAACGAAGGTAAGGTTCCACAACTATCCGGTGATGATGTGGTAGGTATTCTTTCTAAATTCGATAGCTTCAACAAAAAAGATGCCATCAAGAAGATCAAAAACCAAATTAAATCCATCAATGGTCAAGAGCTTGTCAATATTATCGATCATATGGGATTCTTCTAACCTGAGTTCGACAGAATTATATCGCCAATTGCATATTCCTGTCTAAATATTGCTCAACTTCATGTGAAGTT
>JABSRF010000603.1 GCA_013215275.1 Oligoflexales bacterium
AAAAATCCAGCCAAAACGTGCTAAAGCGAATATTTGGGGGATTGGCGATTACATTTCGCTACAGCGACTAGTTAGTCTGTTTAGCAACTACTAATTATCAGGGGATGATCCGATGCTCCACCCCTAAATTGCTGCCAAACTACCCACAAATTCAGCGGAAGACCCAAATTTTTTTCCGTTATCTTTTATCCATATTCATAGCTTTTTCGTCTATATCTAGTGCATCGAGCAATGCCTCGACACAAACAGTATACGATGCTGTGATCATTGGAGCTGGATGGTCGGGGCTCACAGCTGCAAGGTTTTTAAAAAAATCTGGACTAGACAAAATCTTAATCCTTGAGAAAAGGGAGAGCTTAGGTGGGGTCTTTAGATTTTCTGAAGATCCCTCTGTTATAAGAGTTGCGAATATTACTGAGCTTAGCTCTTCAAAACACCTAACCGAAATATCAGATTATCCTTACCCTCAGCAATTAGCTGATTTTCCCACACATGGGCAGATCGCAGACTATCTTAACAGCTATGCTCAGGAAATGAATATCGATCAATATATTGAGTATAATGTGACTGTCGAGCATGCAGTGAAAGAGGGAAAAAATTGGCTTTTGACTGTTAGAGATAATGATAGCAGTTCCACTAATAAGGTCTTAAGTCGCAAAATCTTAGTAGCCACAGGCCTGAATGCAAAAGCATTGCCTGTTGCCGAGCAATTCCAGCAATACGAGGATGAGCATCCTAATAGCTTGATCCTGGCAAATGAGATCAAAGTAGTGAGCAATTATACTGAACGCTTGCGAGGAAAAAAAGTACTCTTTGTTGGAGGAGGAGAAACAACCTTTGATTTAATGACTCATTTGTTGCCTGCCATAATAAATGGAGGCGGCAAAGCAGCTGTTTCCATCCGAAATGGAGCCCACTTTCTGAAAAAGAGAGGAAGGCCTGCGAATAATAATCCCAATCCATTTGTCAACAATAAGGTTACGGCTTACGATTCTCCGATGACGGGCTTAACTGCCATGATTAGCCCTCCAGAAAAACAAAAACCAGGGATGGCTTCCGTCTGCAAAATGACAACCACTGGAGATGTTACTAGCTATTGTGGGCATGGAATTCCAGAGTGGTACACCTCTGCTCCTGTTTTTACCAAATTTCTAAGTAAAAGTGCTGACTTACTGCCTTTGGTTGAGGACCGGACCATTTTAGCAAAAGGTGAGGTTAAGTCCATAAAAGGTAGGAGATTTTCCTTTCAAGAGGGAGGGGATTTTGAAGCTGACTTTCTCATCTTGTCTCCTGGGTACGCTGCAGACTTAGCTTTCCTTCCGAAAGAGCATAGAAACTATTTTGATGCTTATAACTTTGTTTTTGATATCGATGACCCATCATTAGCATTTACAGGCTTTGTGCGTCCAGTGATAGGGTCTATTCCAATTAACTCAGAGCTGGCAAATCGTTGGATTGCAGGAGTTTGGGCTGATGCGCTCAGTTTACCCAATAAGGCTGCAATGCGTCAGGATCACAAATCTTATCAGAGTTTTCTCCAAAACTATTTCTCCCATACCTCTGGGAGAATTAAAACACTTGTCGAACCCGGCCTGCATGCAGATCGAATTCTAAGGCATATTTTAACTGAAGATAAAATAGAGCGTGCAAAGCAGAAATTTGGTTTTTTTAATTCGTTAAAACTTGTTTATTTAGCTCAGTCTGGAGCAAGAAAACTCCACCTCGTATTGGATGATGAATCGACAATAGACGAATTCAATCAGTTGTGGGAAGACACAGGAAAAAACTGGGGGCATTCAGCTTGGTTTCGCAGCGTAGGAATTAATGCTTATCTTGCAGTAGCTAGGATTCTGCACTTTGATGTATTGAATTCCAAAATGGGTGATGCAATTTACTGGGCTCAATTGAATTCACCAGCATTAACAGAAGTTTCCATCAAAAAATGTCGTTTAGGTTATGATGATCCTTGTAATATGGGACTTTTTAGTACCCTT
>JABSRF010000604.1 GCA_013215275.1 Oligoflexales bacterium
AAGTAAGTAAAGAGCTATATGAAGTCAAAAGCCTTTAAATAAAGGTATTTTATATTTCGCTACAGCGACTATTTAAGAGTCCCCGTGTTATTTGAACGGAAGACCTTGCCTTCTTCCGTAAAAAAGACGTAGGTTTTTTCGTTATTCTTCGAGACGGTAACAACCCATGCGGTTAGAGATTTTGTTGGCTTTTTGAAGGTTTTCTTTTCGACACTATCAACATTTGCCTTATCCCATTTGCCTTCCATTTTATTCCATTTAATCAGCTCACTTATTCCAGCATGAGTGGCAGCCTTAATTTGCTCTGCATTGCAGCTGCCTGAACACTTGGCAACTCTCTTCGGATGAAAATGCCCTTTTCCCCCAGCAAAAACGAGAGACGACATGGAAAACAAGGCCAACATTAAAAGTTTCATACTAGTATTCCCCTTTATAAATCAAACTAAATTTCACTGAAATTCTTCCAATTCTTCTGCTTCCATATCTTCATGGAGATGTTTGTGCTCTTCCTCACTTATTGGAAAGTCTTCTGGAGCAGATTCGTGCCAATACCCATGGGACTGCATAAAAAATAGAAAGATGCCTCCTGCAATTAGGCCTACGTTGGCTGCTTTTGAAAATTTTTTCCATCCCTCACTTTTTCTAAAGCTGCTCAGTAAGATAAGCATAAGACCCAAGGCAAGCACTTGCCCCACTTCCACACCAATATTAAACGACAGGATTCTGAGCAGAATGCCCAGCTTATCCTCTCCTAAAGGTAGCTGCTGCAATCTGGTGCTCAATCCAAATCCATGGATTAAGCCAAAAACAAAGACCATTTTAAGAAGCGATGGAGGCTCCCAATCAAAGTGTTTCTTAAATCCATCAATGTTCTCAAAACCTTTATACATAACGCTAACTGCGATCACAGCATCCACAAGGTAATAATTAGCCGTTACTTTGAAAAAGGTCGCAAAAATGAGTGTGATGCAATGCCCAAGTGTAAAAACTGTGATGAACTTAACCACGTCTTTGAACGTTGATAAGAAAAATATAACCCCAAAAATAAACAATAGGTGATCATAGCCAGTCAGCATATGTGTGGCACCTAGCCATATATATTGTAAGAGCCCTCCCTCTAGCATGGCTTGCTTATCTGCATCTGAAATCCCATGGGCAAGAGCAATGTTCGCAAACATGGTCGCTAGTATGGGAAAACAAACCTTCCACATATAAAACCTCATTGAGCTAGTCACAATATCTCTTTGAATCTTTGGTTCTATATTATTCTATTCGTATTGCTACGATTATATTATGACACATCGGCTCAATATTTTGTCCATTATCTAGCTATTAATACCCGGTATTTTTGGAAATGTGATTTAATGGTAATTTTTGATTATTGTCAAAAAAAACACTATTAGTCGGGGAAGTAAAATCCGATAAGAATAAATATGGTGCAACACTCCATGATGTAGACTACTTAGAGGAATTGTCTTAGTTCAACCGAAATCATTGTGATGAATATTAAGAAGGTGGTGAAATGCACGAATCGCTAATGGATCAAACTATCGAAAACAAAATAGACTCACTCCGTGACCAATTAAACGGTGATCTTTCCCTTTCGGAACAAGTGGAACTAAAAGCGCGAGTTATAAGCCTGAAAAAAGACTTATCTGAAAATGCTGATAGCAATCAAGTCCATCTTATGGATATTGAGCAGCTCCTCGGCGTGGTTGATAGAGTTTTGATGCATAAATAGCAAAGCCCAACCCTAAACTCCCAAACTCAATCTTCACCGTTTGCATGCTTCGCATGTATGACTTTTCTTTTACATCTGTAAAATCTTTAGATACCAGATCAGCAAATCTATTTAGTAATTATATATGAAAAATTGGTATTGAAGTTGCATTACATAGTTTGTGTCATCAACTTAATTAGTGTCTGGTCGGAAACTAAATTCATGCCTTTGTAACTCAGTTTTTTTCATCGCGGTTGAAATTAATTTTCAAAA
>JABSRF010000605.1 GCA_013215275.1 Oligoflexales bacterium
GAAAAAATCCAGCCAAAACGTGCTAAAGCGAATATTTGGGGGATTGGCGATTACATTTCGCTACAGCGACTAACTAGCGTAAATCAGATTTACTGTCTCGAATGTAGCTGCTTCTAAGGGGTTTAGGTTTTTAGGCTGGGATTCGATGATGTAGTGAAAGGTTTTGGGTGATAGAGTCTTCGCGAAAATTGGCGGAATTATAAATTGAATGCTCAAAAAAGCTATGATATGGACTATAAACATCATAGATATTCCTAAAATATTGTACGATATTAATAGTCTAACATAGTTAAATCTTGACTTGAGCGCACAAGAAGTCATCCTTGTTTTCCCAATGGCTGACGTAAACCGGAAAAATACGGCTAATTATCTGACATTGTTCTTCGCTAAGAGGGTCATCATGCTGTTCGAGGTTATTGATTCCATGATACATCAGCTCACGAAGAAGTGCTCGAGGCACATAGGAGCTCGTTGTGCTAAACTCTCTATTAAGCCTACTTGCCCAATTGATGAGCCAATTCATTTTTTCAATGCTACTAAGGGAAGCTCCATTTGCTTTGGTTTTCCTACTTAAAAGGTCATCGATTCCATGAGCAATGATCGCCCCAACCGTGTGTACATCTTGGTGGTCAACTGACAAGTACGAATGTGGCTTGCTCGTGTGGGGAGAGAAGAAATGTTTAATAACGGACTTGTTAATGGACTTCACCTCTCCATTATCGCAATCACATGAGCTTATATCACGTGCTTTTTTGAAAGAACCGATGACAACAGAGCCCCATGGGTTGTTTCCCGAATCGTGAGCATAGTGAGCAATTAGGTCTGCAAAGCCCTCGTTTAAAGCAGATATAACCTCTTTATTAGTAATCTTGCGGTTTTCTTTTCCAAAAGCTTTTGCAGAGAGGGTCGCTAAAACAGCTTCAAAGTTTTGGCTGATTTCCTCGCTTATACTTAAAGGTTTATCGGAGGAGAATAAATTGGGGGCAAGATGGTGGAAAACATGATGACCGTACTCATGGCTAATGACTCGACTCTGAGCCCAAAGAGGCGCTCTATCAAAAATCATTTTGAATTGTTGACTGTGCGGCAATAGTGCAATGGTAAAGCCACTATCAGTTCTTGAAGCATTTGTCCAAAAAGCATTGTCTGTCATAAAGGTTACCAAGGATTCTTGCTTTGTCTCAATGCGTGATTCAAAGTAAGGATGAATGAGAAGCTCAACTTTGGGTAGCTTTATCTTGGTTGCAGCGGCCTTAATTGATTTGTATGCTTGCATCAAGCCTGACATTCCGGCAAGAGCGGCATTTTCAATGGATTTTGCAGGGTAAGCTCCTCCAGATCGGCATATGGAAACTGGCTTTCCCTTTTGCTCCACCGTTATCTTGCTTGCTTCACAATGGTAGCTAGAGGTTCCAGTACTTTTGCATTCACTATAGTTTACAAGGTGCTTAAAGTCATAAAATGCTCCTGAGCTTACTATGCTTGATAAGTCTTTTCCGGAGACTCCAGTTAAATCTACATCAGTTTGAACTAGCTTATTCTTTTTAAACAGCCATACTTTCATAGTGCCAAGGTCTTCAAGTGCTTTTTCAGGGGTGCATAGGGTATCGGCACGCTCAAGGATGATAGGAGTTTTTTTTACATAATTGAGGTTTATCGATTTTTTAGGAGGATTTGGCCATGACCTATTCTCATTTCTAACTTCATTTGGATTTTGACCCGGGATCGTACAAGCGACAACCATGAGTGGGATCGAAAAAATCAGGATTTTTTTTACCATACTAGAAGCACCTTTAAAGAGGATAGATTGGCTTAAGTTTCTTCTCCGCCTATTCTTAGCAATAATTAGGCCATTTAAATTTTAAGACGAAATTATGGATGCTTACATGTGATTGGAGTGTATAGACCTGAGTTCGACACTTAAGATCATGAAATATTGAGATAAATACGGTAAACTCTAGCCTCAATTTGTTGAATTTTT
>JABSRF010000606.1 GCA_013215275.1 Oligoflexales bacterium
CCGACTATTATAGCTTTTTCAGAGAAACTGGGGAAATTCGGTGAAGGTTTTAGTGCTCTAAGCCCTACGCACCATGGTGGCGGTGCGTTTCCGATCAGACACTAGATATGAGTCAGGTACCCTCACAATCACACAGTTCCTCTCAGCCTGGTAAATCCTAATCACCATCTTCGCAAATTGCTCAAAGTTATCTTCTTGCTCTGTTTCTCCGAGGAGGATCGTATTAGGGATAATAGGTCCCAGGCCATAATCACGGACCAAAGAAACCACTCCCTTGGAAATGTCTTTAGCAACCGTTAGGCGTACAAAAGCTGGAACTTTACGATTCTTTAAATACTGTTCAATTTTTTTCTGTGAATTAACGAGCCGATTTTCAGCTTGACTGCCTGTTGGCAGAATCGTAGCAACACTTAAAAAACCAGTATGGCTAGCAAAAGCATGACCTAATTCGATTAGGTACCATCTTCTTGCTGGCGCTCCTGAAAAAACAAGAACATTTGGACGCCAAGACTTAGTATTTGTGGGTAAAGAGTTTAATCGCTCCATTGAAAATTTAGCTAAGTACGTTAGGATACCACGACGCATATCCCCCCAATAGGCTGTCATTTTAAGTTTCTGCATGAGGTAATAAACACCAAAGGTTAGGATCAGAGAGATAATCGTAGCACCAGCATCAATCATGAACATCACAGCAAAACATGCAAACGCTCCAAGGATCGATAAATACCAAGGGCTATCAAAATCAGGCCTCCAAGAAGGGTTTGCAATTAGCCCTTCCATTCCAGCAGAAAAGTTTAGCATCCCATAAGATGTTAAAAAAAACATAGAGAGCACAGGAGCGATAGAATTCAGATCCCCCAGTAAAACAGCAGATAAAGCCACAAAAAAAGTAAAAAAGCTGGCAATGTGAGGGGTATCTTCTGCTCCACGCCCCATGCCGAACAAAGATGGAATAACCCGATCTTTAGCGAGAGCTTGCATTGTTCTAGGAGCTCCCAAAATTGCTCCTAAAGCGCTCGAAAGGCTTGCCCCCCAAACACCTAAAATGATCAGCTCCTTCCACTTCGCTACTTTCTCCATGATAAGAAGCTCAGTTCTCAACAAAGGCAAGTCGACCCTTGTATATAAGAAAATTGGAATGGCTAGGTAGATGATATATCCAACTAAAACTGCTGCGATCGTCCCCCAAGGGAGTGATCTAGACGGGTTCGCCAAATCTCCTGACATGGACAAGCCAGCCTCAATGCCTGTAACCGCTGGAAAAAAAACGCAAAGACTGTCCAGAAGCCTAGATTAATATCCTGGGCATGATCTGGTGCCTTAGAAACCCCAGAGGGCTCACCACCCATAAAAAATGAGACTAGCGCAGCAATGATCAAACTAAAGATGATAAACTGCATGCTTAAGGCTAGGTTTGCAGAAAAATAAGCAAGGATCGAGAGTATAAGCAGGCTTCCCATACTGATAGCCACGGGATCCAGCATTGGGAAGACCGCAGACAATGACTCTGCGAAACCAGCTAAATAAAAAGAAATCCCCAAGGCTTGAGCGAAATAAAGTGGGATACCAACCGCAGCCCCCGCCTCGACCCCCAAGGAGCGAGAGATCATAAAATAGGCTCCTCCCCCCCCGATCTTCATATTGCTGGCTGTAGAAGCGATTGACAATGCGGTCAAAAAAGTAATTCCACTGGCTAAGCTTACAATTGCAATGGTTCCGATCATTCCAGCATGACCTAAAACCCACCCCATACGCAGGAACATAATGACCCCAAGTATGGTCAATATGCTCGGGGTAAACACCCCCTTAAAGACCCCGAAGCCTGGCTTCTTATTTCCGGATAATACCTTTTCGGAGCTACTGCTTTTTGCTTCCAAATGAGTGTCCTTTCAAAGGATGACTAAGGTAACTCCAAATAAATATTCTACCCACTATTCATGTGTGATCAGAACGCTATATTTTGGTAGAAACGGA
>JABSRF010000607.1 GCA_013215275.1 Oligoflexales bacterium
AGACCGTCAACACTGGAAGTCTTAGATAGTGCGTAACCTGCTGTAATATTGAAACTAAAATATCGGTCACTTATGGAGGGCTTAAGTTTTCTTCAATCGGACCTTCGATACTATCCCGAGTCACAAGAGTTTGTGTTTTCTGAGCTTATGCTCGTGGAAGGAAGCAAACTGATGGGCTACCCAGTCTTACCAAGGTATTCTTGGCACACAGAGGTAAGCCTCCTAAACGATAAGCCCGATTGCAAATCCTGCATAAACCCCCGTGGCTTATTTGATTTAGGTAAAAGCATGAGCTTTTTTTACGAAAAGCTCGACACTTACGCCATGGTAAGGGCACTCTATCTCGACACCATATTGGATAAGGGCTATGGATTATCTCTGGGAATCTCTGCGGGGCTTTTCTATACCCCACTTAGAAACGTGCGTGGGTACCTGGGTATTTCTCGAACCCGTAACCTGTCAGGGCTATTGCTAGATGAGATAGAGTCCTCGTGGAACTTAGACGGTCCCGGAGAATCAGATATTCGCCTACTAGCCCTAATCCAAAGACTGAAGAGTCAACAAACAAAACAAGAGCTTTCAGTGAGCGTAGGGTATAGCTTCTGAGAAGGGTGTTCCATTCCATGAAACTTAGAGAATAAAATCAAGTTTGAATCTTAATTGCTCCCAAACGATGAGAATATCAAACCAGGAAGCTCAGTTAAAAGCGTCGGGTCTCCTGTCAAGTTTAGGGAGTTAAAGCCAGCATTCAGCACCCCAAACGAGATCACAACACGATTGAAGTTTCTTGCATTGATTGCTTTTTTTAGGGCTTTTTCCCGATCTTTCTTGATCTCAGAGTGAAACTTTTCCAATGACTGCAATAACTTTCCCTCGTCTTCTGTGAGGGCTTGTTTTTCTTTCTTTTTACGCAGGTTTTTTAGAGTAATCTTAGTCTCTTTGTAAAACAAACGCATTTTTCCTGCTGCATACGCGGCCTTTTCTCGGCTTGGTAACCAGTAGATGCCCATGCCGATATCTCGAATTCCTAACAGGCACGTACTGACTCCTGCTGCAATAGCAAGGGGTGGAATGATTAAGCCAGCACTACCCACTGCAGCAGAAGCGACCCCTAAAGCGATTGCCGGAGGAATCAAGAGGTTCGTCCAGCGATTGAACATCTTCGCATTATGATCTTTTAGTTTTATAAGGCAGAGCAAGGGCCTTAGCTCATCGCTCTCGTTATAAATGATCTCATCCACCAACTCAGGAAAAAAAGCTAGGACGACCCGAATTTGATTGACGGTACTACCTTCTTCCTTAAAAAGGGTTTTATGTATTTTTTCTATGCGTTTAGCACTTGAAACACTGGCATCTACAAGTGCAAATTCTTCAGCTAATTTTAGCTTAGCGCGTTCTCTGAGCTGAAATAGGAGAGCCTTTTTTAAATAAGAATCAGACTTGGCATAACTCTTATCTTGTAAGCTTGGCTGATTGATATAGACCTAGCCGTAAGGGGTCTTATAGCTCAAGTCTCCTGTTGGCTTTTTCTTGAACAAAAGCCCTTTACGCCTGTATTTAAGTACTTGCTCACCACCAAAGGAAAAAAATTGCTCGTACTCATTCCTAGTGTCTAGTTCACTAAAATTATTTCTGAGCACATAAAATTGTCCACATGATTTTGACTGTTTGATCAAGGTAGACTGCTCAGTAAGCTTCATTAAGCCAATATCCACCAAGCTCACATATGCGGCATAAACGTTTTCGCTCATCAGCAAGATTGATACATAAATCAGTAATTTTTTGACAAAATCATGCACATTAACCTCTCATTTTAAGTTTATTGGTAGGCTAGACCCTAATCAAGCGATCTTTTAAATGGTAAAATTGAGGTTTTTTGGCAAATGGGTTTTGTATAGTGGACCCCGTTTTTAGGACCATTTGATAAGTAAAACTCCTAAATGTAACATGCTGAATTTACATAAGGAG
>JABSRF010000608.1 GCA_013215275.1 Oligoflexales bacterium
GCATCCGTTTCTACCAAAATATAGCGTTCTGATCACACATGAATAGTGGGTAGAATATTTATTTGGAGTTACCTGACAAACTTGACAAATCATGCCACGGACTACCTGAAAATGCCATGGCCCTCTGAGCTGAAGGTCATCAATGCACATTCTAGTGGTGTTTACGCTTTAACGTGTTTCAGGCAATACGGTGTCGGAAAAAACGAGGAAGATCAAATCATTTACAAAGGTGTGGTTCTGGTGCCTTTGTCCCCCTCCCAAGTTCTTTTGATTTGTGGGAAGGAGTCCTTCTAAAACTCCCTTAAGCCAAAGTTAGTCATAAACTTTGGTAGGAATTTCATGGTTTATTAAAGGATCTGGTAAATAACACCTAGCTCATTGAGGTAAGAGTCTTTTCCTGCCTCTTTGCGTCCCTCAAAAGCACCAGATTGGTATGCTGTAAAATCGTTACGTACAGAGAATTGCTCATTGATCTTGTAAGTAAGCCTAACACGCTCTTTTGTAGATTGAGCCACTACATAGCGGCTTTCTTCTTTAGCGTTTGATTTAACAGTATAAGCCGGCGCATATTCATTGTTCAACCAGGTGCTAAGATTGATGGTTAAGTCACTCATGACAGCAGGAACCATGGCGAATGAAGCCTTCCACTCATGATAGAAGTCCTGGTCCTTTTGAATACCTTTGAGAGCCCCTGAATCGTCTCTTCTTAGTCCAAGGCCAGCGATATCAGAATCCTCTACCTTACTATCGATTTTGTAATCGCTTTCTTGCGCTTTGCCATGAACATAAGTTCCTAGCTCAACACTAAGGGATGGAGTCATTGTTCCGAACTTGGTTTCATAAGTATTAGATAGCTTCTGAATGGACGCTAAAAGCGTAGAGGAGTCTTTTCCTAGTGAAGAGAGTTTATGCTCCACATAAGGCTGAATTGAAAAAATCTTTGCAAGTTCCCATTCCTTAGACTCTAAAAGAAGCTCTGCTTGTCTAGTCTGCTCAATGACAGTTGTGTTTTCCATACGATCATAGAAGCCTGTAACACGAATATCAAGAGCTTCGTCGAGAATCTTCATACCTACAACTGGGGTAAAACGCAGCCTAGGCTCTTGCTTGATCGATCCATCCTCTGTATTGACACTTCGCAAATAGTGATTGATAGAAAGTTCGCTGTAAACAATAGATTTGTCCAAGCCGAGTCCAATCTTCTTTGCAGTGATGTCTGCGAATGAAGATGTTGTCAGTGATAAAGCTAGAATTGCACCAGTACCCCAACCAATAGTTTTACTAATTTGAGTTGTTCTCATCTTGTAACCTTTCAATTAACAGCATAAATAAAACAAACAATAACAGTTAGAAATAAAGAACTATCTACCAATCATTGATTTCAGCCTATGATTCAAGGTATTTTTTTAAATAGAAATATCTGTTATGCGTAATCGTGCTTTTAACCTCTGTGTCTAAATCGTCAAAAAATAAATATTTATAGTAAGTTGGAGTTCTAAATGGGATTTTTTTTAATTTATCAAACCGGTAGGAAACTAAAGATTTTAGCCTATTGGCGGTTCATCTAAAATATGATGCTGGACATAAAAATCGCTGAAAACAACGTCTGAGGGGAGGTTCCTAAGTTGTAAATGACTACTTTACGATAAGGTCAGTTTCTAAAACATCACTTATGTTCTCCATCTCATTCCTTGCATCAATGCTTACCGTTACCGACTGAGTACCTTGACTGGTTTGTATTTGAATTTGGTACTTCCCTTTATTGCCCGCGATTGAGAATTTCCCAGACTCATCGCTTTTGGTGTTGATTTCAGTATAGATTAGATCCCTAATTTTCAGCCATATTTTACCACTTTTCTTTATTTGCCAGCTCTTATCAAACAGTACGCCTTCATAAGTGACCGATATTTTAGTTTCAATATTACAGCAGGTTACGCACTATCTAAGACTTCCAGTGTTGACGGTCT
>JABSRF010000609.1 GCA_013215275.1 Oligoflexales bacterium
GACCGTCAACACTGGAAGTCTTAGATAGTGCGTAACCTGCTGTAATATTGAAACTAAAATATCGGTCACTTATGATGTAGTCATATTTCCTCGAGTCAAAGAGCCATGAAGGGCTTGAAGGTCTTCGAGTCTAGCAGCGTTGTCCGCTATATTTTCGACGAAGTATGCTAGGTAAAGCTTATAGTCATCTAATCCTAAGGTCCTGTCGCAATGATACCCTAGTGCTCTTCGAACACTGTAATTGAGAATTTGCTTGAACGTACCTGTTGGCGCCTCATGAGACCAATATGATAGATGACCCATTCTTGTTTGGTGACCAATCCGTACGGTTATCGTTGCAGCTTGTTCTCCAAATTTTTCATCATATTTTTTAAGCTTGCTCAATTCAATTACGGCTAAGTCAGTGGAAGCATTAAGCTGATTATCTGCATTGATCGCACCAATCATATAGCTATGTACTGCTTCACGCTTCGATTGTAGGCCATCCTTATGGGAACTTTCACTGTGACCGATCCACTCAAGGGTGGTTATTCCAACTCCCTTTAAAACAACATCAAGATAAACCTTCCCATGGTCATCTTCTACTGGCCATTGACCAGCCCAGACTGCCCGACCATCTCCCATAGCATCTTTTTCGGGATTTTTGCCAGCTGAGTCCATATAGCGGGTAGCAAACATCGATCCCTCTGTATTCAATTCATGAGCCTCATATGGACGTTCAACCATAACTGCAAAATGATCTAGGATCAGCTTTTCTAATTGTTGTGGCGCTTTGGGAAATGGCAGCTTGATTTTTTCAGCAAGTTTGTAGTTAAAAAATAAAACCCTCGCTTCATTGGAAGGAATTTTTTTCATTTTAAGAGGAACAAAATATTCGTCACCCAAGTCGCGAAAAGGGTGCTCTCCTGATGACAAGGAAGACCAGTCTATGTGAGCTGCATATGCGGCGAGGTGTGTAAGCGCCAATATAAAAATTAACAATAGCCGATTTAGAGACTTCATACTTTTACTCATCATCTTTCTAGTTGCGGTTAAAGCTAGTTGTATTGAAAAAACCTTGTGGAAGTGGATCAATTTCAAAAGAGTGGAGCCCATAGAGTAGGTAAAGCAGACCACATTTTTTTGCAAATTTTTATGCACACAAAATGGAAAAGCTTCAGCCAATTATTTGCCGATCAATTTTTCCTGCCAAAGATCGGCTGGATCAAAAGCCTTTAATGAAGCGGTTTTTGCTATTGAGTTTTCAGACTCCCTGGCATATACTCCGGATTTTTCATGCAAGCAAACCAAATTCCCTGACAGGCCGTACTGGATTCGCGTCGGAATTGTTTCACATAAAATAGTCGTTTTAGGATAAGTCTTGAAATTAACAAATTTGCTTTTGCCAATTATTTTTTTACATAGTTTTGGTGCATTAGGATACTTCGGTGATAATATAGATTTTCAAATTGAGCTTAATAATCCCTCTGAAACAGTTGTTTTTCTCCATGGTGCAGGTAGCAGCCCTGCAACTTGGCAAAAAGTTGGCCCTCAGTTTGACTCAATATTTAAAACCCTGTTTTACAATACAAGCCGTATTGATTCTTACTCTGGCCACCATAGTGGCGACCATAAAGAAGAACTTACCCTTCAAGATTGGGCGAGGGATCTTGCATCTTTTCTCGATGAAGAAAACACTAAATCTGTTCACTTAGTTGCTCACTCTTTTGGAGCCAGGCTTGCCGTCAAGTTTTGGGAACTATACCCGAAAAGAGTTAAAAGCATCGTAATCGAAGATATGGACTTGGTGCCAAGAAATTTTCCCGAGTATACCAGTGACCCATTTAACTACCCAGCTGCAGCAAGCGACTTGAGGTACGTTTTTGAGCTTCAGCCATCAATTCCAGTAACCTGAGTTCGACAGAATTATATCGCCAATTGCATATTCCTGTCTAAATATTGCTCAACTTCATGTGAAGT
>JABSRF010000061.1 GCA_013215275.1 Oligoflexales bacterium
TATTTTTTTCAAGTACAATTTTTCTTTGAATTTTGGACGGCAAGATTAATTTTGCATTTTCTTATTGAATTCAAGCTTTTGGTTTGACTACACCGTCGATGACAAAACCCCTTTTCCCTCGCTCGGGTTAAAGCCTTCCCAAACAGGGCATCGGCTTCAGAGGCTCTGAGTTTGACAAAATAGCTATATAGACAGGTGTATCCATCTAAATTTACGAGATAAATTTAGTCCGCAAAGAAAATGATCGACTCCCCTTCTTCGGTTATGTGGTATTTATCCCGAAGAACTTTGTGGGCGTAGCTTGGGGACTCCTTAATCCTTTTGATTTCAAGGCGAAGGCGTTCAATATCAAGTTCTATCTTGTTCAAGGCATCCTTTAGCACCAAAGAGCTCTCTTTAAGGTCAAAATAGTCTAAAACGCTTGTTTTTCCTCTAAATGAAGCAATCGAGAGGGTCAGTATTGCTGCGATAAGTAAAGCATGATGAATACGGGTGTCTAAGTAATTTGCACGCATGAACTTTGAATTGCCTTTAATATTGATACCTACTCCTATGGTAACAAAGTTAATTAGACAAACCTAGCGCCTGACACCTCAAGTAAAGAAACTCAAGTTAGTATTTTAAGAAATTTAGGAATAGAACCTTGCAAAAAAAGCCTCTTAGCAAGCAACTAAGATCCGCCTTGTCAAAGGCATACTCCCCTTGCTATCTTCTACAAACTCTCATAAAAAGGGGAGAAAGGTCCCATTGCTATCTTAGGATTAGGAGCAGGCTAAATGGTGGAAACTACCGAGCAGCAAGAAAAAGCAATTCACCGAGTATTAGTTGCTATCGAAGCAATTAAGTCTGGGGGAATGGTTATTATGACCGATGATGAAGACCGAGAAAACGAAGGTGATTTGATCTTTGCAGCTACCGATGTTTGCCCCGAGAAAATCAACTTTATGGCCAAAGAAGCAAGAGGCCTTATTTGCCTGACTATGGCACCTAACATGATCGAAAAGCTACAGCTCCCTCTCATGGGAGACCATAGCAAAACTCGAACTCCTATGCAGACTGCTTTTACTGTAAGTATTGAAGCTAAAGAGGGGGTTACGACGGGAATATCTGCAGCTGATCGAGCTCAGACGATCAAAGTGGCCATAGACGAAAACTCTGGACCCCAGGACATTGTGGTTCCGGGCCACGTTTTTCCATTAAAGGCTAAAGCCGGTGGAGTTCTTGAAAGGACAGGGCACACGGAAGGCTCAGTGGATTTGGTCCGCATGGCTGGCAAAAAGCCGGCTGCTGTAATCTGCGAAATCATGAAAGACGATGGCACAATGGCCAGGCTTCCAGACCTTGAAGAATTTGCCAGAAAGTTCAACTTACCCATTGTGAGCATAGAAGACCTCATTATTTTTAGGTTGTTAAAGGACACTTTAGTTGAGGAAGTTGGCCGCAGGAAGGTCAGAACCCAGACCGGTGAGTTCGAAGGAATTTGGTTTAAAAACCATTTGGATGATTCAGTTCATTTTGCACTCTTGAAAGGGACAGACCTTTCAGCTCATTGTGTGGATGTCAGAGTCCACAAGCAAAAACCACTTAGCGATGTCTTTGATATGGATTACGGACCTGCAGAATCTGACTCCCATCGCAGGTTAGTGAAATACAGCCTTGAAATGCTTAAAGAAAAGGATCATGCATGTGTTTTGTATCTCATGCAGGAGTCCCCGAGCCAAGCTTTGCTCGATAAATTAAACCAGAAGTCATCGGTGATGGACCCTAGGCTATTTGGCTTGGGAGCCCAGATTCTTAAAGCCCTTGGTATTCAAAAAATGCGCTTGCATGTTAGTTCTGAACGCTCACTCAAAGCCCTAAAAGGCTTTGGTCTTGAAATAGAAGCGATGGAGGTCATCCGGTGAACCCCAACATTTTAATTGTCGTAAGCGACTTTAATCAGCAGGTTACTCATTCTCTCCTTGAGGCATGCATCGAAACCTTATATAAAGCATCCCTCAAAGAAAGCCAACTCCAAGTGGTCCATGTCCCCGGAGCCTTTGAGCTGCCCGTACTGGCTGCAAAAGGAGCCCGCTCAAAGCACTGGGATGCAGTCATTTGCTTAGGTTGTGTCATCAGAGGAGAAACCCCTCATTTTGACTACGTCTGCCAGGAAGCTGCTAGAGGCTTGATGCAGGTCAGCCTAGAAACGGAAAAACCTGTTATTTTTGGTGTTTTAACCACTGAGACCAGTGAACAGGCCTTAGAACGAGCCGGCCTAAAAGCCAATGAAGGGACAGACCCCCTTGGCGTCAAGCAAGTCGTTGAGAACAAAGGCGTCGACGCTGCAAAAGCAGCTTTACAGATGCTTGAAAACATTTCACATTGGGAAGGAAATTAGAACAGGTGAGTCACCAGAAGCACGAAGCTAGAGAAGCTGCAATTAGATTTCTATATCAATGTGAAGCTGAAAAGCTCTACTACTTTTCAACTCCTCACTTTTCTAGTTTTTGCCAGCATTTTAATGTCACAAGTCTAGTTGCTAAGAACTGTCATGATTACTGCCAAGGAACATTCAGCGAACTCGAGCGCATAGATAGTATTATTTCCAAGAGCTCGGAAAAGTGGCCCCTCGAAAGAATGGCGACGATGGATCGTTGTGTTTTGCGACTTGCAACTTATGAGCTACTTGCCAGCACAGAACCAGTTAAGGTAATCTTAAACGAGGCCATCGAACTCGCAAAGGTATACGGAACCGAGAACTCTAGTAAGTTTGTAAATGGTATTCTCGATTCTATTGCAAAAGGACTTCGTTAGGCTTTAGATACTCTCACTCATTTGAGGGAAAGCCATGCCAGAAAGCCCATCGCAAGCGGAAAAAGCTAAAAAGATTATCACTCCAAACCAGCAGTGGATATCGCCTCAAAATAATAAAAGTCAGGAAACCAAGGATCCCAATTTAGACATTCCAGCAAAGGAAGTCAGTGTAAAGTTAGTATCCAGTGAAAAAGACACTGAGTGTCACTTTTGGGTGGGCCTATGCAAAAAGGGCGAGTTACACCCACATAGCTTGCTTGATGTAGAGCATATTCAGGAAATCTTTGACCAAGCAGCAAAGAGTGGCATTAACGATGATGGCCCCATCATGATCAGTGACTCACGCACACAGCAGCCTAGGTTCATTTACCTGCTCCCCCCCCCTGGCTCACAAGAGCATGAGAGCCAGTGGATTAGCCAACTCATAAAAACCATTAATTCTTGGTCACCAAAACACCTTGGTTTCTATCTTTCGCCTGACCTCATAAGCTCTCAAGACTCTCATACCCTACTTAAAAATATACTCCAAAAAATGATGGTTGATGCCTCTAGTCAAGAGTATTATCTCCTGTTAGGCTCTCACAACCTGAACACCATGCTAAATACAGCCCTCTCTATCAGGATGGACCTCCAAGAAAAAAGTGTCGCTTTGTCTGTCTTTCACTAGCTGCAAGCAGCCAATCATACCAAGCTAAATCTATTGCATGCTCTCAACAGCATTGAGGCATCTGGCATGCCCAGCCACAATTAGGCATATAGGCACCCCACCTATTTCACCTATTATGATTAAACAAATACAAACCAGCCAAAGCATTAAGTTTGGCAGTTTTTTCCGAAGAGAGTATCAATGATGGTATTGGAACACTTAGGCTAAGACGCAAACAGCCAAGAGGATTTACCGTGAAAGCCAGCCACCACCAAAAATTAAACAAATTTTATTCGATACTTAGGTGGATGGTGCACCCAGTGGTGGTGTTTGTGACCCTGCAAATCATCTGGTTAGCGATCACCTTAATGTGGGTGTTTTGGTTTTTAGAATCTTTTCAAGAAATCGCTAAGATAGCGGAAATAGTGGGCTCATCTTATTTGGATAACCAGTATGCCCTGATCATTCTCATTGTTGGATGTATCCTTCTTGGCATGCTGTTAGTCGGCACCGTGATGCTTTTTGTCACGAGTCAGAAGCAGAGTCACCTCATGAGCCAACATAAGAGCTTTCTCTCATCAGTCACTCATGAGCTACGCTCCCCATTAGCCAGCCTTCAACTGACTTTTGAAACGATGAAGACGCGCCAAATAGACGGTGATACCCGCAATAAAATGCTGGAAATGGCTATGGAAGATATAGAAAGGCTAACACGACTCGTCGATCAAATCTTAGTTTCTTCGAGGTTAGACCGAGGGCTCAGAGGTTTTTCCGAAGAAGCCGAGCATCTTTGTTTAGGAGAATTTATAAAAACAACGGCTCTACGAGCTCAATGGTTAGACCCTGACATTGAAAAAAGGCTCGAAATAATTTGCCCCCAAGAGCTTGAGATCCACGTTCCTATACCAGTCATGCGCCTGATCATTTCGAACTTAGTTGAAAATGCCATCAAGTACTCACCGAAAGGAAATCCAATAAAAATCCTTGTCACCCTCAAAGAAGGTATGATTACCATAGCAGTCAAAGATGATGGATTTGGCCTTTCATCTGCGGATAAAAAACGCATCTTCCGAATGTTTCATCGAGCCTCAATCACTCAAAAAAAGGCAATACCTGGAACAGGCTTAGGTTTATTCATAGTCAAATCCTTAGCAAAAACCTTAGGCGGGCACGCATGGGCTGAAAGCCCTGGCAAAGACAAGGGCTCCACATTTTATCTATCATTTCCAGTCACTTAAATGGAACAGATGCTCATGGAAGATCAGCAACAAAAAATCCTTCTAGTGGAAGACGAAAAAAATCTAGCCTTTAATTTGGAGCTTAATTTGAAGGCTGAAGGCTTCGAGGTGTACACTGCAGGCGATGGTGAGCTTGCACTCGAGCACTATCATAATCAAGGCCCTTTTTCAGCCATAATTTTAGATGTTATGATCCCTGAAATTGATGGTTTTGAGGTAGCCAAAACAATTCGCAAGAAAGACAACACCACCGGAATTCTGATGCTCACCGCACGTGCAGGCGACGAAGACCGGGTGAAAGGTCTATCCATCGGAGCAGATGACTATTTGACGAAGCCATTTT
The DNA here is from genome assembly GCA_013215275.1 of Oligoflexales bacterium. Lineage (GTDB taxonomy): Bacteria > Bdellovibrionota_B > Oligoflexia > Oligoflexales > Bog-1112 > JABSRF01. The sequence continues at coordinate 5,024 of JABSRF010000061.1, forward strand.
TGCTTGAAGAGCTTGTTTTGCGAGTTAAGAGGATGGCAGAACGAGCAAAGATGTACCGAGAGCTTCCGAACTCTCAAACCAGGCCAACGTTAATCAACGCTGGACCATTTGAGCTAGACAAAGCAAATTTAACCTTGAAAAGCCCACAAGGGACTTTTGAGCTTACCGTTTTGGAAGCTGATGTCCTGGAAGAGTTTTTATCAAACCCCGAACAAACACTCTCACGTAAGCACCTCCTCAATAAAGTTTGGGGCTTACCTGGAAACATCGAAACCCGTACGGTAGATAATTTCATTCTTCGTATTAGACGCTTCCTTGAAGCTGATCCTGCCAATCCAAAATATCTTTGCAGTATTCGAGGCAAGGGTTACCGCTTGAACTTGGAAGACAAGCCAGACGAATCGACGCAGGAATAGAAAGGACCAAAGAATGAAGATAGCATTCGAAAAATGGCATGGCTGCCAAAATGATTTTATGGTCGTGTGGACCAACCCAAACGAAGCTAAGTTCTTACGATCAAGCTTACAGCGACAAGCCCCCCAATTGTGTAGCCGAGATGGTTTGGGTGTGGGAGCTGACGGCATCCTTGTCCTAAGCAAGGAGCATGGAAATGAGCTTCCGAATACCTTAACCATCATTAACCAAGATGGGTCTATCGCAAAAAACTGCGGCAATGGACTTAGGTGTGCAGCAGCCAGTGTGTATGTGAGGCACCAGGACCAGCTCAAAAAAGGAGAGCAGCTCGACCAAGTCGAGTTAGATGTGGAAGGCAGAGAGTTTTTATGCCAATTCCTCCATGGTCAAAAATCCAATTCCATTCCAATGATCTCAGTCAATATGGGCCCACTACGATTAAACGAGCAAAACGCATGGCATACAGATGCCATGAACTTCCTCAATAAAGACAAGATAGCCCCCTTTGCAAAGCAGCTCGGGGATGTTTTTTCGGCTGACATTGGAAACTTGCATTTAGTCTTCCTCAACGATTCAGCTCAAAGCTCTGATGCTCTTTTTACCCAGGTAGGACCTCAGCTACAAAACACGCCTCACTGGGATGGAATCAATGTCCATATGGCCTATGAAGCTAACTGGGATGACGACGAGCTCAACAAAGCAAATAATGCCCTAGGGTCTCAGGTAGGGGACCTTTATGAAGCCTGGGTGTTTGAACGAGGCGTCGGTCCAACCAATGCTTGCGGCAGTGGGGCTTGTGCCATCGGAGCAAGTATCTTGTCACAGGGCTTTGCCAATAGGGACGAATGGATTGCAGTCAAAATGCCAGGAGGAACCGTTTTCGTCAAACAAATAGACCCAAGCGAAGGTGTTTTGCTCGCTGGTAATGCAGAGTTTGTGTTTTCGGGAGAGGTCGAAATTTAATTAACTCGATCTTGCTAAGCACAGTCTTCTCTCCAAAGCAAAGTGAGATAACTCTGTCAAAAATTAGCCTCTAGATATTGCAACGCCTGCTTATGGCTCTTGACCACGGGAACCCCTTGAGCCTTATCGAGGGGGTATCTGCCTTCTATAAGAAGAGCGTTCAAACCATCAATACGAAGCGCATCACTTTCTCGATCTCCAATGATTAGACTACGCTTCACATCAATGGGAAGAGACGCCATGGCCTCTAGAACCATACCAGGGTAAGGCTTTCTTTTTAGGCTAAAAAAGCTTAAGCCCTCACACTTACCCTGAGGGTGATAGGGACAGTGCTGCCACAAATCCACCTCCACCTGCTTTTTCGTAAGCCAATTTTGCATAAGTGATGTAAACTTTAAGTAATCCTCACGATTGAAGATCCCTTTAGCTAAACCAGCTTGATTCGTGACAACCACGACCCACCATGACCTATTTTTTGCCCACTCAATAATCGGGATGATGTCATCAATTGGCTGAAATTGATCCTCTCGATGAGGGTAGCCTGTATCCACGTTAATGACTCCATCCCGATCTAGAAATAAACAAGGCTTCATGCTTTGGCTGACGTAGGCTTTCAGTTTTGAAAGGTCAGCATGTACTTGATGGTCGACCGTAAATCCTCCCAGAAGCTTGCTACTGGGATGACAAAAGGACTGCAATAAGCGGATGAGCTGACCATCTGTGTGAGCCTCGGAGAGTGCTTTCAAAAAAGGTTTTTTTTCACAAACTAGCGCCCCTGCGTAGCTGTAAGCATCAACCCAAGCTGCATTAAAAAAATTTGAAGTGCTAAGGCACGCTTCTGAGTCAAAAAAAGGATAATTTTCGTTCTTTGTCGCTATCTTTATACCGAGTGAAAACGAGTGTTTTTCTTGCAAGAGATCATTGAATCCGAAACTTACAAAATTTTGTGCATTTAAAAACAGGATCTTATCTGCCAAGGGAAACTGGCCTTGAACGAAAGCCTTTTTGCTCATCCTTACCGTAGATAATTTGTGCTTACAATCAAGGTCTTCAACCTCTGTCAAAAGGTAGCATTTGTGGAACCCCTGTTTAAAAAGAGCATCAAAAAACAGCTTACGGTAATTAGTAGATTTGCAAAAAAGAGAGTCAGGATGCGCTTCAACGACAAGTTCAACCGGCTCTTGCATAGACTGCCCCCTTTAAAAATTGGGCTTTACCCTGTTAAGTTTTTATGGTCTGCTAATTCTTATACAGTTCCATTGGTCCATTGATATCCACAGAGAAAGCATTATAATCAAGGACGGCGAAAACTAAAAGTGAGTGTTATCTAAAGGCTGTTCCATGATGCTAGAGCGCGGAGACGATATTAACCCTAGTGTAGTACAAAAAGTATACCCTATTCTCAATGCTATACGCCAATACCATAGCTATGAAGTCCATGGTTTAGAGCATGTTCCCGAAAAAGGTCGGGCTATTATTGCATGCAACCATAGCCTTGCGACTTATGACATTGCACTCTTGTTCCTCGAAATTTATGACCGTATAGGCAGGATCCCCAGACCATTAGCTGACCATCTATTTTTTAAAATTCCATATCTGGGTGAGCTGATCGAGGAGCTTGGCGCTGTGGACGGTGACCAAACCAACGCCTTAAGCCTACTCGAAAAAGATGAATTGATCGGTGTCGCTCCTGGAGGAATGCGTGAAGCCCTGCGGCCATCTAGCGAACGCTACCAAATCTTATGGGATAGGCGCAAAGGATTTGCGCGCCTTGCCATGGAAACGAACGCCCCTGTGATCGTTGCTGTCTGCCCCAAAGCAGATGATCTGTATGACGTCTATCATAACCCTCTGACAGCTTGGGCCTATAAAAAGTTTAAAGTGCCTTTGTTTATGGCAAGAGGTGTTGCCTTTACTCCAATTCCAAAAAAAGTCAAACTCATGCATTTCTTGAGCGAACCAATCTATCCTCCAAGCCCAAAGGATGATCCAAAGGCATTTAAAAGACAATTGGATCGCTTTCATAAAAAAATTGTCAAAAAAACTCAAGATCTCATTGGAGAAGCAATCGCTTTTAGGGAGACAAAGGAGTAAAACCCACGGGGTTAATACTTAGCTTTATTAAAAATTAGGCCACTTTGTTTAAGAGGACTATAAAGCTAGGTATGCTCGATACAAAAAATATGCTGCGATGGATAAAACAAGGGCATTAAATGCCCGACGGATGTAACGTTCTTCCACCTTTGGCAAGTAACTTGAGCTAATTAAGACCCCTAAAAAGCCACCCAAGCCCAAAAAGCCTCCTGCGGTAAAGTCAATATGGTTTTCAAGGCCATACCGAATGCAAGCTGAGCCTGCAGCAAACACGATAACTCCTAAACTAGTGGGCACAGCCTGCTTCAAAGGAACTTTTAAGAGAAGCACTTGCATGGGGACTAAAATAATCCCACCTCCAACACCAAAAAAGCCTGCTAGTATTCCTCCTGCAGCACCTGCTAAGAGGTAAATAAAAGGCCTGGGTAAGAAGCGATTTGTATCTACCGTTTCGAGGTTAGAGGCCCTCGACTTTATTTTTTGTACGATTGGCATGCAAAATAACATTGAAGCAAAAAGCACCTTGGCAATACTTTCGTGCACAAGGGGAACAGCCATCGCTCCTAAATAAGCGGTCACGACAGCAGCACTTCCCATAAGGGAAATATCAGATAGCAATACTGATCTTCTGCTCAGGTTGCGAAGGGTTCCCGAAAAAGCAATGATAAGGACACCTAATGAGCTAGTCGCAACAGCCCGGACATAATCATGACCCATGAATATTAAGAGTGGCACCAGCAAAACGCCACCCCCTATGCCAAGAAAACCTCCCATCAACCCGGCACAGAGACCGATGAGGCACAACATCAATTCATGCATGCTTTCTTCCTAAGTAGGGCGCAGCCTGCCTTAGCTTAGGCTAGACACCTGCTTGAGATGGTGGAGGGCAATTTTTCGTTTACCAAATTCTCTGAACTCGACGATGGCTTTTGGAGGGAGCGTTCCTCCCTCTACAGATGCAATAACCCCCCGGCCAAAAGTAGGGTGCGAAACATATGCTCCGACCTGCATTCCCGCAGGAGTTGGCATCGTCCCGTAACTTCCACCATTTAAAGACCTATTAGTAGAGATTGCACTCTTTGAAGTCAACAGGTTTGAGGGGATTTCCTTTAAGAAACGCGATTCTTCATTGGCCATCCATTGATTGAAGATACGGCGTTTCCTCGCTGAGTGGAGGGAAAGCTTTTTGCATGCTCGGGTGATTCCAACATAGAACAACCTTCGTTCCTCCTCAAGCTCATCCAAGTCATCCTGGGCACTAGCATGTGGCAACAAACCGTCTTCTAAACCTAAAATATAGACTCGTGGGAACTCGAGGCCCTTAGCGGAGTGGAGGGTCATGAGGCATACCCCACCGTTAGCCTCCTTTTCACTGCCACTCAAAGAGACATCCTTGAGCCACTCACTCAAGCTTGCTTTAGGTGAGGATTCTGCATAATCAGCAAGTGCAGCACCAAGCTCGTGAATGTTTGCCATTTTATCACTCACTTGGTCAGGAAATTTTTTTTCCAAGTAAGTCTTATAATCAACCAGGCTGAGTAAGGTTGAAAGCACCTCGGACAATGGTGCTAGGAGTATTTTGGTTTTTAAAGCTTCATACTCAACTTTAAAAGCCTTTAATTTATTGGACAACCTTGGGATCTGTTCATCAGCCATCTTAATGGCCGCATGAATATTTGCGATCCCTTCATCTCTAGCTCGCTCCTGAATTTGCTCAAGCGCTTTTTTGCCGATTCCCCTAGCTGGGATGTTAATAATACGGTGGAAGGCCATATCATCCTGCTCATTTACGACAATCCGCAAATAAGCAAGTAAGTCTTTGATCTCAGCACGATCGTAGAAACGCAAAGCACCATAAATACGATAGGGAATGTTTTGCCTAAGCAAGCTATCTTCTATCTGGCGCGATTGAGCATTGGTACGATAGAAAATCGCCACATCATGATAAGGGTAGAGAGCCTTCTCTCGATGGATGCTGTCGACCACAGCAGAGGATTCCATCTCCCCGTCATAGGCAACATGATAATCGATCGACTCTCCAGGAGCGTTTTCTGTCCAGAGGGTTTTTTCTGCCCTCACTGTGTTTTTAGCAATGACTGCACTAGCTGCTTCGATGATATTTTTCGTACACCGATAGTTTTGCTCAAGCCTAATTTCTTTTGCTTGAGGGTAGTGACGCCTAAACTCTAGAATATTTGCTGGATCTGCTCCACGCCAAGAGTAGATGGACTGATCATCATCACCAACAACGCATAAGTTCTGATCATCGTTAACCAGGCATGAAATTAAGCTAAACTGGGTTGGATTGGTATCCTGATACTCGTCCACAAGGATATAACGATAACGCTTTTGCAGAATTGCCCGCACTTGCTTGTCCCTCCTCAGCAGGAGAAGCATGTTCATCAGTAAGTCTGAGAAATCCATTGCATTGCACATGGCAAGGTATTCTTGGTAGCGCTTATAGACTTGTATTCCCATGTCAGGAAAAAAGCTGACATACTGGTTGGCTAGTTTTTCTGCATCAGACGGTAGCCATCCTAAAACCTTCGCTTTGGCAATCGCTGCTTTGTACTCATTAGCAGAGGTGTCCTCTAGTTTGACATTCAACTCTTTTAAAACAAGCTTTAAAGCATTGAGGGCATCTTTGTCATCATAGATAGAAAAATCACTTTGAAACCCCAGCTTTGGTGCAAACTCCCTAAGCCACCGGGCACAAGCAGAGTGGAAGGTTCCAATGTGCACGCCAAAACCGTTAGAGTTAAGGCTCTCAACCCTTTCCTTCATTTCCCTAGCTGCTTTATTGGTGAAGGTCACTGCCAAGATTTGCGAAGGATGGACTCCTCCTGCAATGAGGTAGGCAATTCGGGCTGTGATAATCCGAGTTTTTCCACTCCCAGCTCCTGCAAAAACGACCAGAGGTCCTTGTTCGTGCAAAACTGCTTTTTTCTGAACTTCGTTAAGCGCTTGCAGTATTGAGTCTTGACTTTTATTGAGGGGTTTTTCAAACATTCAGTTTGCCTTTTATTGAGAAGCTAGGACTCTATAAAAGAGTTACTCTACGGTGACAGACTTAGCTAAATTACGCGGTTGATCCACGTCAGTCCCACGATGGATAGCCATAGAGTATGCAAATAACTGCAAAGGAACGCTACAAAGAATTGCCTGCAAAGCTGGGTCATCTATAAATGGGCAAGGGATCACATGAGAACACAATGCCTTAAGCTTTTGATCATCAGCCAAACCAAGCCCTAAAATCCTGCCTTCTCGGGCATAAATCTCTTCAAGATTTGAAATGACTTTTTCGTAATCAGACAAAGGGGGAGCAATCGCTAAGACTGGCATCGAACGGTCTATCAGAGCAATAGGACCGTGCTTAAGCTCTCCCCCTGCATACCCTTCTGCATGGATGTAAGATATCTCTTTGAGCTTGAGGGCTCCTTCCAGAGCAATGGGATACTGATGCCCACGGCCTACAAATAAGCAGTGGTGATCTTCGAAATAACTGCCCGCAATCTCTGAGATTAGGGCTTCATGACTTAAGGCCTGCTCGATAAGGCTAGGAAGCTTAACGAGGGACTCTAGACTATTTTGTAGTTGTGTCTGGGATTGCGTCCCCATACGCTGGCCCCAGGCTAGACCTAAGAGGTAAAAGTTAAGCACCATTGAGGTAAAAGCTTTAGTGGAAGCAACCCCAATTTCAGGACCAGCCTCCATATAAATGGTTGCATCACACTCACGTGGAATCGAAGAGTAAGGGACATTGCAAATTGCAAGTGTCTTACAACCCTTACTTTTTGCATGCTTAATACTTGCAAGGGTATCAGCTGTTTCTCCCGATTGGGTCACTGCTATTATCAGAGTTTTGTCATCGATAAAAGAATCTCGATAGCGAAATTCACTTGCTAACTCTACTTCTACAGGAATTTCTAATTTGGGCTCTAATATATACTTACCCATCATCCCAGCATAATAAGCAGTGCCACAAGCGACCACATGAACCTTGCGAATATTCGTAAGGTTAATTTTATCTGAGCAGAGCAACTTTTCATCAAAGCTATTTTGATCCTTGCATACCATACGCTGAATCGTATTAGCCAGAACCGTTGGCTGTTCGTAGATTTCTTTTAACATATAGTGACGATAGCCACCCTTTTCTAAGGAAGCTTCGGAAGAATCCACGGTGACAATGTTCGGCTCTTTCTTGGCTCCATAAAAATCCCAAATCTCTACACCATCTTTACCAATACGAGCGATCTCACCATCGCTCAAAAAGATAAATTTCTTTGTGTGGGCTAATAATGCTAGGGCATCACTCGCAAAAAAGTTTTCACCTTCTCCAACCCCAATCACCAAAGGCGACGCCTGCTTCACCACGTAGACATCATCAGGGTGGTCGTGAACCATAATCCCTAAGGCGTAGGCCCCCTGTAGCTTGTCAACAATATTGAGAATCGCTTTGCGCACATCAGCAACCACCTCAAGCTCGTCATGCAAAAGATGCACGATCACTTCTGAGTCAGTTTCTGAAAGAAAACGCTGCCCCTTCTCAAGGAGCTTGATCTTAAGTTCATTGTAATTTTCTAAGATGCCATTATGAACAATGGAAACACGCTCTTCCCCATGAGGGTGAGCATTTTCTGTTGAAGGCACTCCATGGGTTGCCCAACGGGTATGGCCCATTCCTAAGCTTGCATCTTGAGGCAAGCTACCTAGAAAGGGGAGTAAGTGGCTTAACTTCCCTTTTTGCTTAACCAAATTGATCTTATCGTTTGCAAGTACCGCTACCCCAGATGAGTCGTAACCACGGTACTCCAGTTTCTGAAGCCCTGAATAAATGAGGTCTACACAGGGCTTTTTTCCATTATATCCAATAATTCCACACATATTAAGCTTCCTTATTTCTGGGTCGAAGCCTTTAGCTCAAGCCATCTCCACGATTTGCTTGTAGGACCACATATTGACGAAAGTTTGAGCGAGACGAAATCTATACCATAAACTATCTGGCAGGGGCTAATCAAGCGAGGCTCACAAATCGCTATATTTTTGGAAGAAAAAATTAATCCCATCTTGTTTTCTAAGCTGCCCCATTTGCGCCATAAGACACCGCCTGCAAGCTGCTCCCACCTTAACCTTACCCTTAAATTCTTTATCCATCCACTCGAAGAAGACCAACTTTCCCTGAGATATCAGAGCACAGTCACCTGACCACACATGAAACCTTAGACCTCGTGAAGGCCTTGTCCTTACGGAAAAACCAACTTGGCATATCACAAAATGTGACTCTTGTGGTACTAAATTATAGGACGCCTTTTGCCATAGAGGCCTTTGACCGTTGCACAACAGTGCATAAACCTAACATCCAGAGAAAAGGTTGTAATCCGTGGGGCTTATAGATAAATACCGAGAATTTAAAAAAAACCGCCAGGAAAAGGCCATTGCCCGGAACCTCAAGCTGATTAAAAACCCTAAAGCCATCAAAGAAGATAGATCTGCTGCAATTGAGTACTTCTGCCAGGCTGAAGAGGCTGAGGTAGCCGTTCCTGCATTATTGCAACGCTTCGACTACAGCCTTGAGCATGGCATCAACGATACCAGAGAAAAAGAATCGGCAATGGAAGGGGTTATTAAGTTCGATAAATCTGCAATCCCATTTATTGAAAAACACCTTCATACCTCTAACCGCATTGCATGGCCAATCAAAGCATTTAAGAAGATTGCCTCAGAAGAGGAGATCATGAAAAGCCTTGAGTCATGCCTGGACTATGGAGAGGTTTCATTTGACCAAAGCAAGGTAGACAAAAATTATGACATCTTGTGCTACATGCGTGATTATCCTTTGGCAGATGCGGTTTGTGAAAAACTTTTCCACTTCCTAAATGAGCATGATGAGAGAGTTAGGTTTGCTGCGGCTGAAGTATTGCTAGAGCAAAAGGAAAGCAGCATTCCAGAAAAGCTTGAGCCATTCTTGCTGGACGAGTCTGCAGAAAATACTAGAATCCGCCAAACAGTGATTGCTGGCTTTGCTAAAAATCAGTGGGCCGTTCCTCACAAAGACAAGTTTAAGGTTGGACCCTTCATCCCTGGAGTTAGCATAAACAACCAGTATAACTTCGTCATTCACGAGTAGCAGGCCTATGAGCTGGCAGCCTCGAACAAACCAAAACGATGGCCGTCAGGGTCTTCTACCAAAATAGCCTTTCCATAACCTGGAACGTGCCTCTCACCCTTGAAGCCTCCCCATTCCAAGGACTCCAGCCTTTCTTTGACGCCTGTTAGGGAGTCAAGCTTAAAATAGATGGTCATGGACTGGTTTGGTTCTACCTTCTTTTGCACCAAGAGGCTGATTCCAAAAGGACTGTGACTAGGCACGCCTAAAATATGGTAATTATGGATTTCTGCTGGCACCAGCTTCAAACCAAAAACTTTCTCGTAAAAAATGCGCGACCGGCTGATATCTGATACTTTGATCTCAATTTGACATAATTCATCCAAGGTAACTCCAAATAAATATTATACCCACTATTCATGTGTGATCAGAACGCTATATTTTGGTAGAAACGGATGCCTTTTGAGCTTCTGTTCTATTTTCT
>JABSRF010000610.1 GCA_013215275.1 Oligoflexales bacterium
CATCCGTTTCTACCAAAATATAGCGTTCTGATCACACATGAATAGTGGGTAGAATATTTATTTGGAGTTACCTAAGGAGTTACGTGATCACGTACTCAACTTAGTGCACTAAAACATCACACTGCTATAGCAGTATGATACATTGGACTATTCAGAGTCTTCGTCAGACTGCTTGTCTTCTTCATCGCGATCAGTGTTATTAGCCTTAGTTTTAAAGAATCCATCCGTTACAATATTAGGAATTTTTTCCGCTAAGACTAAGCCGCCTGTTTTTTCCATTGCTTTAGCTTGGATTTCATAGAGGGTCATATCCTTACCCAGGTCAGTCTCTCCCAGTTTTTTCGCATACTCTTGCTTCGCTTCTGCTTCTTTTTCTATGCGATATTTTTCAGCATCGGCAGCAAGGCGCACCTGCTTTGCTTGAGCCTCTGCTAAAATCTCAATTTGCTTTGCCTTCATCTCTGCCTCGATGCGCATGGCTTCACCCTTACCTTTTGCGCGATTGATGGCAGCCTGAGACTCCCCTTCACTCTCTATGACCTTTACCTCTCGCTCGTAGTTTGCTTTTTCAGTATTAATTTTCTGCTGGGATTTAATATTCTCTAGTTGGGCTCTGGTCTGAGCATAAAGGATCGCATTATTCGTAATGCTCTCTGCTAGTTTTCTGTCAGCAAATTCAATTGATAGGATTCTGATGTTTTCGATATGAATCCCATACTTATCACCAAAGGTCCTTTGAAGGTCTTCAACAAACTGATCATGGGTATTTTCAAAGAGCTTACCGAAATCAACCTTTAAATCTTCGCCTTTTTCTGATGATTCCTCTTGTGCTTGCACCGGCTTATTACCTGATTGGCCGATATTAGAAAACCTCTCTCTCCGAACAATGTTTACTAGAGTTGCAATTGCTTGATCCTTTAGGGTGTCATGAACATCCTTGAGGGATTCAAACCCTTGCTCGAAAGCCACCTCTGGATCTTTGAGGTAATAAAACACATCTGCATTGATGCGAAGGCCAACATTGTCAGCACTAGTGTAGGTTTTTTCTTCCAATTTCACGATTTCTTGCTGGGTTGACGCGATGCAGCGAACATAGTCAGGCTCACGTATCAAGTGCAAGCCTGGGCTCAAGATATCCAGCTTGCCGTTATCTTTGTAAACAATCCCAACCCGACCTGTTCTAATCCGAAGCAAGGTATAGTTATCCAGATTGTTCACTTCTTTTTTAAGGTCTACTAAGCCCTTAAAAACCACATTGGCATCTTCAATATAGTGAAATCCAGGTGCTAGCAAAACAGGGTTTCCTGTCAGGGTATTAAGCGCATAGCCTAGTTCGCCGTCTTTTATTCTAACGCTTGTGATGGGCCCATGGGTGATAATAGGGTCATGAATCTTTTTCTTTTGCTCAATGCTGCTCCATGGCGAAAGAATAAACTGAAAGCCCTTACCTTTAAGGTTATACTTATCATTGTAACGAACGAGCGCAACTTCATCTTCCTGTACGTATGTGTGACGACAGAAGTTCCAAGGAGTTACTGATAGATAAAACCATCTTAAGGTTTTTTCTAAGGTATCAAAATGATGAATCCTATCTAACAAGTCTCCAAGATCGGCATCCTTAATAAACTTTTTCGATGAAGCAGGCATACTATTGATTAAATCAGAAACACTTTCGTCCGAGTTTCCCATTAAATTAGTAAAAGGAACCAAACACAGAGAGCCTGCTAACAATGCTTTCGCTAAAATTTTCATAGTATCCCTATCGGTAGATTAATAAGACCTGACGACCTATTGCCATCATTTTTTACGACTTATTAGCACCTAAAAACGATGATAGCAATTAGAAAGGGACAAGAAAAATTGGCCTATCTGAAGTGGACCCCACTGTCCAGACCAAAAATAGCTTTGTATAAGTAAAACTAAAACTTGTTATTGAATGCTATAA
>JABSRF010000611.1 GCA_013215275.1 Oligoflexales bacterium
TAGCATTCAATAACAAGTTTTAGTTTTACTTATACAAAGCTATTTTTGGTCTGGACAGTGGGGTCCACTTCACCTTAAGCAAACTTACAAGTGTGATAACTCAAGGCTTTGGGTTGGCTCTGATACAGCTCACTTTTTGAGTTATGTGAATAGTTTTCAATAAGAGCTATAGACTTTTAGAAGTTTATTCCAACACCAAGTCGGACCTTGCGCTCTGACGCTGGGTCGAGGTTTTTTTGCTCGTAGAACTTCTCTTGAATGACCCTTATGCTAAAGAAGGATCCAGACTTGCGAGCATATTTTAAGGCAATAGACATACCTTTAGTAAAATAATTATCCAAGGATCTGATGAGAATCCCTCGATCCCTCACAACTCCATACTCCACCCCTGACCAATAAAACCATGCAAGATGAAACCGCTTATAAATCATAGCTAAATCAAATTGATATGAGTTGTACTCTAGGTCTTCATTAGCAAATAATACTTCATTGTTATAAGTCGTGTTCACGACTGTGGAATTAGCAGATAGAACCAGGTTCAGGTCTACTCCAATTTTCTTAACATTTATCTGCTTGTATACGTAGGGAGAAATCTGATTCGTTAAGATGTTGTCTGCAACGCTAACGAGATAGTTTCCATAGTAAAACTTGGAACCGACGCCCCAATTGTTTTCTTGAAAAAGCTCAATGCCAGTGTATAAAGCTGCTGTTTTTGGATTAACTCTGCTATTAGATTCGATGTAACTGAGTCCGCCACTGATAGCAATCAGCTTAAAAAGATTTTTGGAGTATATAATCGTAGACTGCCTGCTTGCATGGTCAGATATGCCCGAGTTAAAGCTTTGGGCTGTACCTTGAAAGTAAGCATGAAAGTTATGACCATATATGCCAGTGGAAAGCATCATTGCTACATAGTTGAGCGAGATTAAACTAGTTTCACCTGAGAAGCTTGAGCTTCCAAGATACCCTGAAACCCCCCAGCCAAAAGTTTTCTCCTTCTCATCTTCCTTTGCTCCTGGTTTGGATACTCCATTTTTTTTAACTCCGTTTTTCCCACCACTCGATTGTGTTGCAATCCTTGATTTTCGGGCGAGATCCCTTGCTAAGAAAATGTTCTCACCGAGAGCCCTATCAGCTAAAATTAAGCAAAGCAAAACGATTACAAAAGCTTTTATGGGATTCATTGGTGAGTCATGCCGTAGTTAAACTCCAAGGCTCTGTGGCTAGCTGGAGAAGGAAACAAAACGGAGGTTGAATCAGCCTTTTTTGAGAGCTGCAATACATTTCTTCCTAGTTTTCTTATCCTTATATTTCTTTCTTGGGCAGTTTTCTTTTACCTTTTTCTTCCAATCTGCTTTGGACATCTCCATCTTCTCCATTGCTGCTGCTTTTTCATTTTCCATTCCTTCCATCATTTCTGCTTTCTCTGCTTCGCATCCCCAGATGGATAAGGTCACACCGATTGGGATGAACAATTTGAGAAGTGAATTACGCATAGCCTTCCTCCTAAAATTTTGTTTCTTATGGTAAAGAATAATCTTAAAAACATTAAGCCACCGGATCACCTAGAGAAACATGTTTTCTGATGATCAGTTTTTAAATTTAAGCCCTAAACACAGTTGCTGTAAAAGTAGCTTCGGTTTCATCATAGCATTTATTGAGGGAACTGATGAATCGTCAGTCTTTTCCTACTAAGTTGGGGCTTGTTTGAATTATTACCTAGGCCTCAAATAAGTAAGCGGAATTAGGGTGGATTAAAAAAAATACTAAAGTTTTCTTTTTAAGTTTTAGATACTTTCACCTCTTTCTATAGGGAATACATGAGACTACCGATATATAAATCATAGGGGGAATAGGGTATAGTGGACCCCGTTTTTAGGACCATTTGATAAGTAAAACTCCTAAATGTAACATGCTGAATTTACATAAGG
>JABSRF010000612.1 GCA_013215275.1 Oligoflexales bacterium
GAAACTTCACATGAAGTTGAGCAATATTTAGACAGGAATATGCAATTGGCGATATAATTCTGTCGAACTCAGGTTGTTACGCAAAATAAAAATCGAATTCCTTAGGAATCGTGATAGCTCATTCACCTTGATCAAAGAATGCAGTGATAGTTTGCATTAGTCGGAATTTCATTTCCGGATGCCCACTAGTTTGAACAATTATTTTTGAAATCTAAACAATTTATTTATACAAAAAACTATTTTGGAAGATTTAATTTTGTAGACCTTTTAACAAATTATTGATTTTTCACGATCATATGTTAACAAACACTTTGATTGAAAAAACAATCAAGCAGTATAAAAAGTAGTCTCATCATTTCCACAAGGGATAAATATGGAAACTCCTATATACCAAGGTAGATCCTTAAAGTTTTTCTATCCCATGGGAAGTAAGAAGCTTAAGGCTTTAGATTGTCCCTACTTAGAAATCCCTAAAGGCAAGCTTATTGCTTTAGCTGGCCCTTCCGGCTCTGGGAAGTCAACCTTATTGAACCTCTTGGGTTTGATCGAACCAATTCAGGAAGGTGCTATGCATTTTGATGGTTACAATATAGGCAAGCTCTCTGAGAAAGAAAAAACCCAGATTAGGCGTGATGACCTGGGCTTTGTTTTCCAGGACTTTCTGTTATTTGATGCCCTTACAGCCTACGAAAATGTAGCATACTTTTTAAAAAATCTTACCCTTTCATCGGCAGAACGGCATCAAAGGGTTTGCGCCTCACTTGAGGCCGTAGGCCTTGAGGAACAGGTGCAAAAGCGGCCATTAGAGCTGAGTGGAGGGCAAAAACAACGGGTTGCAATTGCTCGGGCGATTGCGAAGCAGCCCAAAGTAATCATTGCTGATGAGCCTACGGCTAGTTTAGATCAAGAAACTGGCCGCAAAATCATGGATATTTTTCTTTCGCTTGCACAAAAAAATGGCACAACCGTTATTTTTGCGAGCCACGACCCAATGGCCCTCGCTTTTGCTCAGCTTCAGATTAAATTAATCGACGGCAATGCCCAGCTTGTTCATCGTGGGGAGGAGCACTAATGGGAGCATTTACCATGACTCTGAAACTTGCATTTCGCAACCTTTTAAGAAACAAACGGCGATCAATCGCAATTCTCTTAACTATTGTTGCCGGAACGAGCTCCTTATTTCTATTTGATGGTTTCAATACGGGAATTATGAATCAATACCGTGAGAATACCATTCATGCTCGCTATGGCTATGGTCAAATCAATACCAAGGGCTATCATGCGAAGGTTTATGAGGAGCCTTGGGAGCACTGGATTGACGATGCCGATTCTGTGCTGCAAAGCATTCGTGAAATTCCTGAGGTGACTCATGTGTTCCCGCGGATAGAGTTTTATGGGCTTTTGAATAATGGGCAGATCTCACTGAGTGGAAAGGGGCAGGGTATTGATGGCCCTTCCGAGGCTGCTTTTTTCAATACCCTCAATATTGTTGCTGGTAAAGCATTAAGCGATGAGCCTGATGGGCTGGTGTTGGGGCAAGGGCTTGCAAATTCTTTGAATGCAAAGGTTGGTGACCATATCACTTTGTTAGCAAACACCATTTATGCAAGCATTAATGGGGTTGATTTAGTGGTCACAGGCATCTTCCATACAGGGGCAAAAGAGTTTGATGATGTGGTGTTTCGTCTTCCCTTGAAGCTAAGCCAGGAGCTGCTTGATACGGATAAAATCGAAAAAATCGCCCTTGGACTTGATGAACTCTCCTCCTGGGATCGGGTGGCAGATAAGATAACGACAAAAAATGCTGAATTAGAGGCGATCCCCTTTGCAGTGCTCGATAAGGTAACTCCAAATAAATATTCTACCCACTATTCATGTGTGATCAGAACGCTATATTTTGGTAGAAACGGATG
>JABSRF010000613.1 GCA_013215275.1 Oligoflexales bacterium
ATGGTGAATTTGCTCATGTATCCAGTGAAAATCTTGAAAATTATGCCATTATAAAGGTCACTTGATTAGGGTCTAGTGCAGAAAACACCTTTCTTCAGTTAATTGAGCAGCTGGAAACAGCAAATTCAATGGATTAAAAAGAAAACCCAGTTACAAGTAACTGGGTTTTCCTATTTGCCACCATACTAGGAGTTGATTCCTCCTGCAGGTGGCATGGTTATGTCACATATCACCATGCACCACCTCCTTTCCTAGGCCTTTAGCCTATAGGCATTGCGCCTATTCATATTATCGGTCATCTCGATGTAAAAATACAAGTTTTTATTTTAAAGCAGTGAAAATTGACTATTTATTGCGACATGGAAAGCTAAAGATATTCGATATTAAAGCCCTCAATTGTTTCTATATCTTCACTTTGTACATAGCTGGCTTTTTCAAAATATCCTAGCGCAGAATCATATTGAAAGAATATATAGTCAGCTGTAATGCTAGTCTTGGCACCACTCTTTGGCTGCTCAAACGTCAACACCAAATTATCCGATAGACGCACTCGATAAACCCGGCTTCTTTCGATCACGCTCAAAAAACCTTGATCTAGATCAATCACAGAGTATTCAGCCTGATCAAGATTATTGGTTAAGGTGTCGGTCCGCAGAGTGCCGTCATTGTTAATGGTGTATATAACAATTGATTCTGCATTAGCTGACCCAGACTCTTCACTTGCAATATCCTGCATATAAACATGCGGACTTAGATCGCGATAACGTCCTAAGACTTGCTTACCGTCCAAACTCTGCTCAGATAAGACTGTCTTCGCCACCACATCGTAAACAAAAAGGCTTGATTGCGAGGTAGCCATAATCCAGTTTTCTTGCCCTGGTACCCTGGCAATCCAGTTAACTGCACTCGAAAACGCCTCCGTAGTCTCGAAAACCCAGGCACTTTGTTCCATAGTAGCTCTGATATCAATGATTGCAAGCTTGTTGTCACTCATGGAAACGACGAGCCTTGCTCCAGCGAGAACATCTCCTGCTAGTGCGACGCTCTGCTCCCCCAGCTTCGATCCTCCCATCCAGCTATTTAAAATTTCGCCTGAGTCGTTGATTTCAAGAAGGCCAATGGAACCAAATTCATCCGCAATAGCAAAGATCCCCTCTTCAGGGCTAAAAGCTGCAGTTTCTGGAGTTCCGGGGAAAGTTAAGGGAATGTTTGTGGTCTGCCCATCGGCTTTAATTAGGTCAAGATGACCATCAGCAATATCAATGAGGTAACTTCCAGTCCTTCCTGTTAGAATATTGTGTTTTGAAGCTTGGCGTACTGGAAAGGAACGCACTAAGCTACCGCTTTCGAGGTCAAATTGGTGAATTCGCTCAACATTCTCATCATAAGCCGTAATGATATTATTGTTTTCCATACCCAACATATAACGAGGCATATAAGCTTGCAGTGAGTCACCGATCGTATCGGTGTTTTGCCCAGCTCTGGGACTTGAGCCGCTTTTGCAAGCAAACTGTACCATCATGATCAATAAAACAAGGTAGTATTTAGAATCCATAGCTCACTCCTAAGCTTGAATAGATTGACGGTTGGTTTAGTTCTATACGGGTCGTTTCATCTTTAAACTGCTCACCAACGACACCCATAGTTCCTGTGATCCAGAAACCTCTGACAACGGGAAAATAAAGTGATATTTCTCCATAGGGAGCAACGGAACTACCCTTGCTCTCTCTTTTTACATAATCATCTTTCAGTATGTGCTTGTATTGGTTATATGAGACACCCAATTGCAAGAGTACGTGGGTATGCCCCCAAAAATCAGCCCGATTAGATAGTCGCTGTAGCGAAATATAAAATACCTTTATTTAAAGGCTTTTGACTTCATATAGCTCTTTACTTACTTT
>JABSRF010000614.1 GCA_013215275.1 Oligoflexales bacterium
ATTCAACAAATTGAGGCTAGAGTTTACCGTATTTATCTCAATATTTCATGATCTTAAGTGTCGAACTCAGGTTAACAGGGAAAAGCTAACATATTTCGAGTTTGAAAGGGAAGCAGTTAAGGAGAGTTGCATTTTTAATTATGGTTTTATTATCTCGATCACCTATGGATAGCATTCAAAAATTAATGTGCATCAATGCTTTGGTGGTCATTACCTCGCAGACAAGGACTTGGACGTAGCAAATCAAATTTAAATTAATTAAATGAAAGGGCGGAATGGAGCAATGCACACATTCCGAGCACTAAGTTTATGGCTTTTAGAATGACTAGATCTGGATACAAACAGATTTGGTTTCCATGTAGTTTGCAAGCACATCACGTCCCATTTCCCGACCCCAGCCAGACTCTTTGTAGCCACCAAATGGCAAGGCAGCATCGAAGACATTGTAACAATTGATCCAGGTCGTTCCAGCTTTGATTGCAGAGCTAACCCTATGAGCCTTGGAGACATTTTCCGTCCAAATTCCAGCAGCCAGGCCATAGTTAGTATCGTTTGCAGCGGCCACTAGATCCTTTTCAGACTTAAAAGGAAACACTGAAACCACTGGACCAAAGATTTCTTCTTTGACGATTTGCATGTCTGGTTTAGCGTTGGTAAATACGGTAGGCCTGACAAAATAGCCATGATCCCCTTCAACCTTACCACCAGTAAGCTTTTTAGCTCCTTGCTGCTCTCCAGAGTCTATGAACCCACAAACTCTTTCATATTGCTCACGAGACACAAGTGGGCCCATCTGGGTAGCTAGGTCAAGGCCATCACCAACCTTAATAGCATCTGCTTGCTGAACGATACCCTCGAGCACCTGCTCATAGACGCTTTCTTCCACATAGAGCCGACTCCCAGCACAACAGCATTGCCCATGATTAAAGAAAATACTGAATGCGGCACCTGGTATGGCTGCATCTAGGTTAGCATCTGCAAATATAATATTGGGTGACTTGCCACCAAGCTCTAGCGATACTTTTTTCAAATTTCCTTGAGCAGAGTTTAATATTGATTTTCCGACTTCCGTTGACCCGGTAAAGGCTACCTTATCCACATCCATGTGTGATGCAAGTGCTGCACCTGTATCCCCAAATCCATTGACAACATTGACCACTCCTGGAGGGAAGCCTGCTTCCATGGCAAGCTCTCCTAAGCGAACTGCAGTTAATGGAGTTTGTTCAGCAGGCTTCAATATCACTGAACAACCCGTGGCTAAAGCTGGAGCCAATTTCCATGCTGCCATAAGAAGTGGGAAGTTCCAGGGTATGATTTGCCCAACCACCCCTACCGGCTCTTTGAGGGTGTAGGTTTTAAAAGTCCCACCAGGATTAGAGATGGCAAAGGTATCACCATAAATTTTTGTAGCCCAACCAGCCATATAGCGAAACATGTCTGCGGCTAGGGGAACATCTGCAGCCTTTGCAACGTTAAATGGTTTGCCATTATCAAGTGATTCTAACTGAGCTAGCTCATCTAAATGGGTCTCAATTAGATCACCAAGTTTCCAAATAAGCTTGCTCCGCTCACTGCCACTCATGCGTGCCCACGGGCCCGATTCAAATGCATTCCGTGCTGCACTGACCGCTTTGTCAATATCAGCACTTTTTCCATAAGCTACCTGAGCAAGCACGTCTCCAGTTGCAGGATTTTCCACGGAGAATTCCTCACCCGCAATCGAAGAAGACCACTGACCATCTATGAGGTTAAGCAGTGGTTTTTTAATAAAATCCTGAACCTGTGGTAATAAACCATTAGTTTCCATCGACAATATCCCCTCTTTTTTATCCAGCCTGAGCGTAAAACCTCTTCCTTCAGGTGGAGGATGTAAGCGAGTGCTATGAGTTTGAGCCGATAGA
>JABSRF010000615.1 GCA_013215275.1 Oligoflexales bacterium
GTAAAGAGCTATATGAAGTCAAAAGCCTTTAAATAAAGGTATTTTATATTTCGCTACAGCGACTAACTATCTGAAATTACGATTTAATTATAAATTGATAAATACCAATTATTTTAGGGTTTATTAATTCCGATCGTGTTTCATGTATCGAAGTCGGTGTGAGTGAGAGAGGTTTTTCAATGTTTTCCTTCATTCTACAGTTTGCTGTATTGACGTCTTTTATACTTGGATGCTCTCAGGAAGGACTTTTGAACATTGACGAAGAGTCTGCACAGGTCAACAATGAAGCTGATGCCATCATAAATAAACCAACCTTGAAAGAAGTTTCTAAAGATGAAAGTGATTCTTCATCCATTGAAGGTGTGAGCAATGCTTCCGCATGGAAATCCAATTGATTCTCTAGGGCAAGATGAAAACGAAGATCCTTTACCTCCTGTGCCACCAACGGAACCAAGTATCATAATCGACAATGAAAATGAGTATACTGCATCGATTCAGGTCATGCTTTCTTTAGCTGCTGCCAATGCCTCTGAGATGTATATCACCAATGATTCCAGCTGCGAGCAAAGAGGCGTGTGGGAGCCTTTCGCAATTAGTAAAGACTGGATGTTAGCTCAGGATAACTCTATAGCATCAGTATTTGTGAAATATAGAAGTTTAGAACTGGTTGAAAGCGAATGCATTGAGGATACCATCATCCATGACAACACCCTTCCACCTGCAGTTCTTAGTGTTGATGATGGCTCAATTGAGGTACCAGGGACGATCACCATCAACTGGGAAGAACCTCAAGACACGACCGATGTTGGTTTTTATGAGGTGAGTTTAGGCACAGCAGAAGGACTCGATGATATCGCACCTTGGACAAAATCTGATTTAAACAATAGCTTTTCATTTCCTTTGATTCCTTTAAATAAAGGTGTTAGCTACTATGGCAATGTAAGGGCAGTCGATCAAACTGGAAACGTCGGAGACAGCAAATCAGGCGATGGCTTTACCTCTGCAGAATTGTCAAAGTATTCTCAAAATGGCAATAATCACGGCTGCGCTCTTTTTAATAATGGAAGCATAAAGTGTTTTGGACGCAACAATCATGGGCAATTGGGGTATGGAAATACTAATGATTTGGGTGACAATACAGATGAGATGGGAGCCAACCTTGATTTTGTTGACCTAGGGACAGGAACAACCGTGCTTGATGTGATCAGTGGAGCAGACCATAATTGTGCTTTACTTAGTGACGGTAAATTAAAATGCTAGGGAAGAAATGAGTACGGACAGCTAGGCTACGGTGATACCGACAACCGAGGGGACAATGCTAATGAAATGGGTGACGACCTGGACGAAGTGGACCTTGGTGCCAATGTAACGATAAAATCAATTCACCCCAACCGTTATTCCATTTGTGCAATTTTAGACAATGACAGAGTAAAATGCTGGGGAAGAAACGATCATGGGCAGTTAGGAAGAGGTAACACTGCTAACCGTGGTAACGCAAATGGTGAAATGGGTGACGATTTAGATTTTATTGAACTCGGCACAGGAAGGACCGTCAAAACCATCACTGGTGGACGCTACCATGTCTGCGCAATCTTAGATAATGATGATTTGAAATGCTGGGGACGCAACGACTATGGACAATTGGGTCAAAACGACACAAACACTCGGGGCAACAATGGCGGAGAAATGGGAAATAGTCTTATTGCAATCGATCTAGGTCCAAATATAACCCCCATAGACGTGACTGTGGGTAGGCGTTTCACTTGTGTTCTGTTCGATAACAATAGAGTCAAATGCTTCGGTAGAAATACATGGGGGCAGCTAGGTAAGGTAACTCCAAATAAATATTCTACCCACTATTCATGTGTGATCAGAACGCTATATTTTGGTAGAAACGGAT
>JABSRF010000616.1 GCA_013215275.1 Oligoflexales bacterium
GCTACTTTGGACTTGAATTTAGGTGTATGTTTTTTTCTTAGAACCATGCCTTTTTCTCCTTATGTAAATTCAGCATGCTACATTTAGGAGTTTTACTTATCAAATGGTCCTAAAAACGGGGTCCACTATAGATGTCCTTCACCATCTTTTGCAGCGACAAGCTCTTCCTCATCATCATTTTCTGAAGTTTCACCATCATCTCCACCAGATTCAGCACTCACAGCTGCTGGAGCCATAACCTCTGCTTGATTGAAGGTAAGAGTGTTTGTTTGACCATCTTCGAAAGTAAGCTGCACATCAACAGTCCATTCTGAACAATCTGCAGTGGTGAAGCCTACTTTCAAATTCGTGCCACTTGCATAACCAAGGCCTTCAATTTCACAGTTTCTTACCGACCATTGGACATCTTTGACATTTGTCGGAGCCATAAAACCATTGCTTTCAGCAAGCATACAGCTATACCGATTTTGTGCACCAGACTCACAGGTCAGGTTAAACTTCCCAGGTCCAATAGAGCCTTCTCCAGGCTGCTGGCCATTTCCAATATCAGTCGATTCAATCTTTTGCTGGTTTTCTTTGGTACCATCACTCCCACCGGGATGTGACTGTGCAGTTTGCGATATACTGGATAAATTATGATCTGAACAAGAGATCATGAAGATAAAAAATAAATTTTGTACGATAAATTGCTTCATCGGTTTGCCCCCTCAGTACTAAACCATCGGATTTCGTGGGTATTTTCTTGAAGAAACAAGCCTAAGACGTTGATATTATTTGGCTTAATAGTGATAATTTTTATCGATAGTTTCTAAGGTATTAATCTAGCTAGCTATTTACTGTGCCTAAAGAATTGGATATTCAGCTGGGTTATGGTGGAAGAATCACTCGATTTTTCTACTCCCCCTGTATACTTTTCGAGGAGTTCGCTTTTAAAATCACTAATCTTTTTCTTGATCTCGGCTATCTCACTCTTAGGGACACACAGGGTAATCGTGGCATATTCGCGCTCACTAGGGTTGAGCACTTCGTGCAGCTTTTTTGCTTGGTCCATAATCATACGATGAAAGCGACGAATGTTAAGATTCTTACGATCTCCAGGGAACGTCAAAATCTTTCCCGTTGCTGAGTATTTACCAGACTCATTTTTCACGACTAGCTCAGTCCGTTTCAGAAAGAGCAGCGCTGAGCTAATCTCTTGGTCAGAAATCTGAGAGTCATACAATATGGATTTCACCCAACCAAAGTCTTCCTTAAAGTCCTCAAAATTAACAAGTTCTTCCAAAAGAGGGTAGATCCAGTGGCTAAGATACTGAAAGTGTTCGTCTGAAAGCTGCTTTTTGCTTTTGCTGGGAGTAATTGCCGTCAGTTCTTGAAAATACTTATCAATATTCTCAACATTTTTCTCATTGTTCATTTTCACCAATAAGATGAAATACTTCTTTTCCTCAGCGTTTAACTGCAGAACTGAGACAAACTTAGGAATAGACTTAATGCTGAGATTTCTACGACCACTTAGAATTGAAGGTAGCACGCTTACAGAGGAAAAACCAGCAGATTTAGAAAACTGCCTGTAGCTATAGCCGTAATCCTTACTTTTTTTGTACTCAAAAAAATCCTGCAAATACTGCCGGTAGGATGTATAGCCAAAAATACTTGGTTTTTTATCCATTAACATTCGCCCATTACAACATAAATCGTATCACTCGGACTCATCGGTATCTTTCAAAAATCATTTAGGTTTCGCTATGCTCCCCTTAACATTCTTACTTTTTTTTGCTGCGAGTTTCATTTGCGTCATTCTGCGAACAGAAGTTCAGTATCTAGAATTCAATAAGAAAATGCAAAATTAATCTTGCCGTCCAAAATTCAAAGAAAAATTGTACTTGAAAAAAATATTTTC
>JABSRF010000617.1 GCA_013215275.1 Oligoflexales bacterium
TATGGTTTCGACTATCAATAGATTCAGATACTAGATGAGTTTAGTATGGTGCTACTTTGTGGAAACTTCTGATTAAGCCAAGCATGTTCCGGAACACTGGTTCGTTCTGCTCAACCAAGGACCTGGGGACTCCCATGAGTTCGCAGAATTGAATATAAACCTGGTGATATGCCCGGCTAGCGAAGCTAAAGGTCAAGGGAGAGGTCACCCCTGAGTAGGATTCCACAATGTTCGAATTATCCCAAAGGATAGGGTTTTGACCATTTACCTTCGGATCATAAAAGGCATCTGGTGGCAGGTTTGTAATTGGCCTCGTCTGCACCAGATACAGCTTCTGGTCTTCATACACCCATTCGCAGTCTTGTGGGGATCCGAAGTCTTGCTCCAGCTTGACGCAAAGGTCACAGACCTCTTGAATTTGCTCATCCTTGAGAGATGGCTCTGCTTTTCTTTCTTCAGGAATCGATATTTTTTCAAGGCCACCGAGCTCAGCCCTTACATATTTAAAGTCTTTATTGGCAATAGCTCCATTGACCACCCGGCTGCTTCGACCAACCTCAAACTCATCCGCATCGAGGGCACCACTCACGAGGCCCTCACCCAAGCCCCAAACCGAGCTAATGAGGACCTTATTGCGTTCAAGGACTTTGATGGGATGCCTTGAAAAAGCGACTCCTGCAGACTCTGGATCAACCATTTTTTGAATCAGCACTCCCACACGGATTCCCTTGAGGCTAATCGAGCGTTCTCTACGGTAACTTAATGAACGCTCGGAAAATCCACTAGACCAGCATTGTTTGATGCTATAGATGATCTGGTCTAGACCTTTTTGATAAAGAAAAGAGGAGTATTGACCCGCAAAGGAATGGTCTGGAGAGTCCTCGTCAAGCCCACTAGAGCGTACCGCAACATAAGAATCTTCAAGCCCCAGTTTTTGCAAGGCTCCAAGTATGCTATTTCTAATAGCTGCAGGCATTTCTAAGCTCAAGAAAACCTTTTCAATCCGTGATGATTCCGTGCTGAAATCATCTTCGTTAATGAGCAATTCAGAGCCAAGCTTATGCTCTTTGACGAAGAGATCAAAAGCCCCAGTCCCGACGCAAAACCACGCAGGCACAGAATAGTTTTTTTGCGATAATAAGGCCATATTCTTGGCCTTTCCACCTCCATATTTAGCAAAATCTGAGCTTGCATAATGCGATTCTAATATGATTTGGTTCATAGGGACTCCATTAGCTTTAAAAAGGGTAAGGTCCATAGATGGAGGACAAGTGACAAGGTACCTACAAGCTCAACGACCTTATATTTAGCCTGAGCATAAAAACAAAAAGACCCGACCACTGAAGCACTGGCAAACCACAAAGGAATGGCTAAGCCTAGTTTCCAAGCTGAAAAACAAGCAAGAAGGCTTGTTAAGGTGATTAGGACTCCAGTGAGGGGCAGCCCAAAGAGTTTTCGATACGTACGCAATAAAATATGTGCACTAGGGTCTAGCTTACGACAGACCTCGTAGGTAAAAAAAGACCCCAAGATAAGGGTTCCATACCACCAGGTTTCGGCATGACTGAGCCCTGATTGATTGGCTATCACCACACAGAATCCGCACACCCAGATGAGGACCAGCTGATGGGATATTGCATAAATTAAAGTATGCTTCTCTAACCATTCGCCCACATAAAATTCTTTATACATGAGCCAAAGATGGCCAACCATGAGAGCATAAATGAATGCAGCCTGCCAGTTGAAGGCATACCCGATAAAGGGTGCTAAGGCTAGCATCAGGAATTCCCAATTGGTGATAACTTTCTTGACCTGCCTCACACCTAAGGTAACTCCAAATAAATATTCTACCCACTATTCATGTGTGATCAGAACGCTATATTTTGGTAGAAACGGAT
>JABSRF010000618.1 GCA_013215275.1 Oligoflexales bacterium
GGGATAATTGCTAAACCTATGAGTATCGTGGAGTTAATGACCGTTAGAGTGCGTCAATAGATCGAGACCAGTGCCCTGAGGCGCTAGCCTTCATAATCGGCACTACAAACAAAAACCATGAGATGGCTGAAAAAAAGCCAATAAAACCATACCCGACTCCTGTCCAAGCAAACCCTAAGTTTTGCACAAATCCAAGCATAAAAGATGTTGCACTCTTACTGAATCGGTATCCAAAAACATCAATAATTTTCTTCGCTCTGAACCTTGCATCGAAGGTAAGGGGTATATACAAAATTTCTTTTGCTGCCCTAAAAATACTGTAATCCACTGATTTGAACATCATTAAGGAAAAGCCTGATGTCCAGATACTAGGATAAACAATAACAGAAATGGCACTAATTAGATGGAGCAAGGGTATTGCAAGATGCAGGGTAGAGACTGAAAAGGTAGCGAGTAGTATTGGCGACAACAGGAATTGAAAACAAAAAGAAATGATATGTAGACTACCAAAGAACAGGCCCGACACAGCTGTTTGCTGATCAATGTGTGGGTAAGCCTCTTGCAACTCACCCTGAAAATTTAGGGTTGCGATGGTAGAGTAGACCTGACTAGCAACGATCATAACAAGGATCAAAATGAGAATTTTTTGCTCTTTGAATAGGTTCAATCCGAAATTGCTGTTGCTTTGTTTATCCTTGCGTTTAGGGGAAATGTTCACAGGGTTTTTGGTATAGGCAGCCAAACCAACGAAAGCGGTTGGCACGCACATGAAAGCTGAAATGACCAGCAAATTGACCGTGCCTAACTGTTCAGCAAGTAGGTGGACCATAAATCCACCTGAAATAGCACCCATCGAAGAAACTGACAAGATCAGCCCATTGTACTTTTTGGCTTCATTTTCTGTCAAAGTGCTATTAACGAAAGACCACACTTGTTCAATGATGAGAATCACATAAGATTCCCGAAGTAAATAAACCAGTGCAGAGCCAATCTTGTATCCTTTTAACACCAGGAGATAACAAAGGAATATCCCCAATCCCGACAAGAGTGCTGAGAGGCAAAAAGTTTTTTTTGAACCTAGGCGACTCAGAGACAAGTTATACAAGTAGATGACTGGTATCAGGAACAAAGGCACCACAGCCATGACAATCGGAAGGTTACCTACCCCATAAGCTTGCTTCACGAGGGTGTTACTGACACTTCTAATGATTTCATAGCCAAACATCAATGAAGCTGCTGCTATAGCCATTAGAAAAGAAACTTTTACTCTTGCTGAGGTTACTGAAGACTCTGAGCGCATCAAACATCACCTTAAATGATCGTTATCAGCAAATTCTTATCTGATTTAGTGGATAGATGAAACTAAATATTGATAGGAGGGTACATTTTTTCGCTATGGGATGTGCTTACGATTGAGTCACACCTAATGGCTTGTCTTCTTGATTTTTGCAAGCTCTTCATCAATATGTGGGTCAAAGGAAGGTGAGCTCACAAGCGAGACTGCTTGACCCAAGTCAACAGCGTTCTCAAAATCATCACTGGAGATCACACCTTTTTCATCCAGTAAGCTTTTCAAGCCTTTCATGACTTCCAGAAATTTTTCATTGACCCCTTTTAAGCTAGAAACTTCTGTTTTAACTCGAAATATCTCAGTTCCAAGTTCCAAAATTGTTCTTTCGAGTTGATTGATTTTGTCTTCAGGTTCCATCCTAATGCCTCCTAGCTCTGCATTCACTTGCTACTGATTGAAGATATCGGAGGTCTTGAACAAATGCTTAGGGGGTAAAAGAGGATTATTTTACCCGGCTTCTTTTACGTGGGCACTGGTCCCATACTATTGACTAACTAGTAAGCAATTTAGGTAGTTGATATATTTGGCTATTTGAGGTTTCAA
>JABSRF010000619.1 GCA_013215275.1 Oligoflexales bacterium
CCGTTTCTACCAAAATATAGCGTTCTGATCACACATGAATAGTGGGTAGAATATTTATTTGGAGTTACCTAACCAGCTGTCACTGGGAACCATCACAAAAAGACATCACATGCTTGATCACTCCTAAAAATCCACAAGCTGATGAGGTTATAAATATTGAAGATGTTTCTGTGGACCTCAGGAACAATGACGGAACCCTCATATCAAGTGAGCTTTACCATAGTGAGTCTACAATCGTTAATGGAAGCCTAGTATTGAGCATCACCTTATCTGATGAAGTGAAAACTGAAGACTTTTCAGTCCAGATCTCAGCTAAAACCGGTAAAAATGAAGGCAAGGAAATCTTAAGTAGTCTTTTAGCGAATAATATTTATCCAGAAGAGCCGCAAATCGAAATTTTCTCAGAGCCCAACTTTGCTGGTGCTTCAGTATCCCTGAACTTTGGTGAAAGCTCTCAGCAAGCCGATTTTCCATCACTTGAAAACTCTGTGTCTTCCATCAAAACTCCAGAAGGACTCGCTGTCACTTTATGCAATGAGGCAAAATCAAAGTGTATGGATCTTTATGGAAATACTAAAAACCTACAGTCTTTGAATGCCCTAGTGAGCACTATCAAAGTCTATCAAAGCGAAGCCTTTGCCACCATATTTGAGCATTTTTCCTGGAATGGAAAGAATCAGAAGATCCCTCTTGGAGTCTCTGCCGGCGATGATATCATTGCTGGTGTAAAGAATAGGGTGTCTTCGTTCCACATTCCAGAACAACATACCTTAAAAGCTTGTAAAGATGTTAAAGGTGAGGAACCCTGTCATACCTTTACTGAAGACAAGTATCGGCTACCAGGAGACCAAAACGACAAGTTTAAATTCTTGGAGTTCTCTCATACAACTAATCAGTAATCTCATCAAGATTTATTAGAAGTCCGATTTACTAAATGCACTGGCCCAATCAAAACTCTCGTACTCACGGTATATCTTGAATTTAGAGTTTCTTGCTAAGCCGGTACTTAGGTTATGGAAAATAACGACCATCTTCGAGCCTTTTTGAGCATACACATAACCTAAGCTTTTCCAGTAGCCTCTGCTAGTGTAGGCAGTGATGGGAGTTCCTTTTTTTAGCCTTTGAAATCTTCCACTCATCTCTATGGTACAGACTCGACCGACCTTCAGGTTGAAAGACGACGTGCACTTAACGAGCTTAAATTTAGTTAACTCAGGTGCACCTAGTGCAAACTCACTGCTAAAAAGTAGCATGGATGACAATATAATATAATAATAGGGCACAATAAATTTTTT
Organism: Oligoflexales bacterium; assembly: GCA_013215275.1. Taxonomy (GTDB): domain Bacteria; phylum Bdellovibrionota_B; class Oligoflexia; order Oligoflexales; family Bog-1112; genus JABSRF01. The sequence continues at coordinate 1,296 of JABSRF010000619.1, forward strand.
CATATTTAAAGCCCCATCAGATTGAATGCCTGCCTTTCAGTAAGGCAGTTTTGAAAACCAGTGCCTACCATTGCGTTCAAAAGTAAGAGATGACACATGAGCATGACCTTTGAATTGAAAATCACTTTATCCTCTAATATGCTAGTTTGAAAATTTAGCCTATTATCCTACAAGCAATTTCTATGCCCACCATATATATCTAATATTAATGATTAATCATAGGAATCAGACTCACCCAAAACTAACGCCTGTAAAAAATACTAACACTTCGGGTGACATCTAGGGAGAGTTCTAATTTAAAGCTTTCTAGCTTCTATTGTGAGAACATGGCGTTAAAAGCTTTCATCATCTCCGATTCAGAAACATCTCGAACCTTAGTGGCAATAATCCAGTGATGCCCAAAAGGGTCCCGGACCCGCCCAGCCCTGTCTCCATAAAACTGATCTGCAAGCGGGAAGATTTCAACTGCTCCTGCTTCAAGTGCTTGTTTAAAAACTTGAATTCAATAAGAAAATGTAAAATTAATCTTGCCGTCCAAAATTCAAAGAAAAATTGTACTTGAAAAAAATATTTTCATCAAAATACCCCTTCCTA
>JABSRF010000062.1 GCA_013215275.1 Oligoflexales bacterium
TATTGATGCGGGCGTAGCATAAAACAGCTTGCTGCGCTCAAGCGTCAAACCTCGGGGGTTTGGGGGCAGAGCCACCAGAAAAAATTGGTTAGCAATTATTTCGATTGTCCAGTTCACGGGGAACCAATACAATGGCTGTAAATGGTTTGCTTGCTAAAATTCTAAATGCTGAAGCCCTGACTGTAAGAGATGATGATGACCTTCCGGGGGTCTACTCCTGGGCTTTTGGCATATTCGCGAGTATAGTAAGTGGCTGCCAAGCGCAGGAGAAAGAGGTCAAGCTGTAAACCATAGGTCGGGCTACCATGATACAGCCCTGCTGAAAAGCCGAAGTACGTCCTGATTAACAAGCGTGTGCCTAGATGGAGCCGTTTATAATCAGGTTCTTCTGGGTAAGCTTTGGTAAGATCCCGTAATTCTGCTGAAAAATGTAAAGCATCCGCATTAGTGTGAAAGGTTAAGCCAAGCCCTCCATGGAACATTTGTGGTAACAAGCGTCCTGAGCTCAGCTGAAGGTTGCCAATATTACTTGCAGTCAGGGCAACACGAAAATCCATATTTTCTCCTTGAAAAAATAGCAAACTGCCACCATCCACCCCGACACCTGCCTCTAAGGATGAGCTGTCTACGTTGCTAAAAGTGCTCTGCAATTGATCGATTGCCTGCCTGTCAGTTAGCTCCACCTTGCTCAAGGTTTCATTGATTTGGAGAACCTTGAGGGATGCCCCAAATGACAGCCATTTCCAGGTTCTTGCTGCGGTTGCAAGGTTGGCTCCTGCGTAAGTTTCAGAGCGAATTACCACATTAGGCGTCCCCGTTCCCAACTCGGGATCACCTTTTTCCCAATACCTAATGTCGGGCTCTGCGCTCAAATAGACGGCAGCTCCCCCATTGTTGGTGATCAAACTGAGTGCCGATGAGGCACCAACATGCACGGGTGTCTTGAATTTAGATAAAATAGCTAGAGGGCTTTCAGGATTGCCCTCACCCTCCGTCTCTCCTTCGCTGCCTACTAGATCTTGAGCAAAAACAACGGAATCCAGACCAGGGCTTAGGTTTAGTTTCATTCCTAGCCAGCGTAAAAAAGTACCGCCATGAGGAAGCAATGCAGGGTTATTGATGAGCATGCTCTCTTGTGTCGCCCAGGTTAGGACTGTCCCGCCCGCTCCTAGGTCGAATGGGTCTTCATAGAGAGGCTGGATCGTTTTCCCACTTAGGGGTGAGGTTAAAGATACCACTAAAAGTAGGAGCAAATACCCTGACAATTGGTGCACTTTTATTCTCTTACTTGAATACTTCGGGCCTGATCTACCCATCGGTCTAATGGGAGAAAATTCAAGCTGGTATCAATGGGGAGGAAGGGTATGGAGCATTTTATTTCACTTGGAATCGTTAAGGCTCCAATCGTAAGTCAGGTAGGATATACTTGCATCGTCTGCTAGCAAATCAGAGGCTTCAGGAGGGCCGAAGCGGCGAAGTACCTGATCTAAGCCTCCCCCCCAATTGTCAAAATCGGATCGATACCATTTGAAGATCATGGACAAATTAATCTTTTTTACCTCTGGGTCAAACTCATTACGACTGGGATCTGAAAGCCACAACTGCATTTGTGCATCTAACTCTGCATCAAGGTTGTTAGCTGTAAAAGCGGTGCTCCGAAGTGGAGGACAGGATTTTGAAGCACAGTTGACGGCTGCATGGATGCGAAAGTCCTCAAATTGACTTCGCAATTCATCATGTTCAATTTGATCGAGGGTTTTGATACGGCCATTTAAGAGTTTGAAGAATTTTTTCTTCCAAGGTGACGAGAATATGCCCCCAATCTTCCTGATTGACTTGACTGGGTAGTGGTCGATTATCAGCTTAACGGTAAATGCATTATAAGCATTTATTAAGAATGCCTTCTGCTCATTAACAGCCCAAGATGAATACTCTGACTCATTGACTGCCTCTAACTGACTAAGGTAAGCCTTGAGGCTCACCGAATTTTGCTTTAAAGCTGAATAATCAACGAGGCTTTCTTCGTTGAGGTAGGCCCTTAGAATCTGACTCCATTCTTGGTGCTCATGATCAAAAGCTAGGGCCTTCACATTGACGAGAAGAAGCATGAATGAAAGCTTGAACAGCCTCTGCATAGTAACCTCCTAGGTTTCAAATAAAGAGTTTCCTTAATTCCCTGTGGATCATAGCTTAATGCCTTACCTAAAAACAGGGGAAAAAGAGGGTTTGAGGACTTGGTTTAAAAACTCTTGGCTCGTGGGAGGTGTGGTAGACTGGCAAACATTCGTCATAGCAAAACAATACTATTTTTGTTATCAGCTATGCTATTACTGGTTATCATAGCAGGAGTCTAGCTAAGTTCTTCTACCATGCTATGCAAACATTCGATCCTTCTTACAAGTGAGATATTATGGTGCAGCTAAAAGTTACTCTACCGGATGGTTCTCAAAAGGAGTTTGAGCAGGGAACTTCCTACATGGCTATCGCTGAAAGCATTGGGCGTAAACTCACCAAAGCAGCATTAGCAGTTAAGGTAGGAGAGGCTGGGCAGTTGCTAGACATGAATCGGAGCCTTGATGCCGATGCCGCATTAGCCTTTGTTACGCCTGAAAGTGATGATGGGCTGGAAGTTATTAGACACTCAACAGCCCATGTTCTAGCAATGGCTGTTCAGAAGCTTTGGCCTGGGACGAAGGTGACCATTGGCCCCGTGGTAAAAGACGGATTTTACTATGATTTCGAGTTTCCTGAGGTTGTGAAACTTAGTGAAAAAGACCTACCAGGCGTCGAAAAAGAAATGAAGAGGATCATCAAGCGTGGCCATAAGGTGTTTCGCGAAGAGATCTCGCGTGAAGATGCCATCAAGAAATTTGAAGCCCTTGGTGAGACCTATAAGGTTGAGATAATCAAAGAGTTACCTGAAGGTGAAACGATCACTCTTTACGGAATGGATGAGTGGTTTGACCTCTGCCGCGGGCCTCACGTTCCTAGTGTCAGCGCACTAGGAGCCTTTAAGCTCACAATGGTTGCCGGAGCTTATTGGCGTGGTGACGAAAAAAACACCATGCTCACCAGAATTTATGGCACAGCTTGGCCTACTAGAGATGAGCTTGAGGCGTATTTAAAAAGGATTGAAGAGGCTAAAAAAAGGGACCACAGGGTTCTAGGAAAGCAGCTGGACTTATTTAGCTTTCATCCCGATGCACCTGCCCATGCTTTTTTTCATGAAAAAGGTAGCGTACTTTATCAGCGTTTGACTAGTTTCATGCGCAAAAGTAATACAAAATTCGGCTTTAACGAAGTCGGCACCCCTTTAATGATGAATGTAGACCTTTGGCACAAAAGTGGTCACTACGACAACTATAGTGAAAACATGTACTTTGTGGACCTTGATGATGTAAAAGCGGCAGTAAAACCAATGAACTGCCCAGGCCATTGCCTTATCTACGGCTCACGAAAGCGTAGCTACCGAGACCTCCCTATGAAGCTTGCAGAGTTTGGTCGTGTCCATAGGCATGAGAAGAGTGGGGTGGTCAACGGACTATTTAGAGTGAGAAGCTTTGTTCAGGATGATGCACATGTGTTTTGCCAACCTGATGATATCTTAGAAAACGTAAGCTCAGTCCTTCAGCAGATTCGTGAAGTCTATGAAGGCCTAGGTTTTGAAAACTATCATATGGAGCTTTCCACTCGTCCCGAAAAATCAATCGGATCTGACGAAATTTGGGAGTCAGCGGAGTCTGCTCTTAAAAAAGTTTTAGACGATGCTCAGGTTAACTACAAACTAAATCCAGGTGATGGGGCTTTTTATGGTCCTAAGATTGACTTCCACCTTGTGGATGCGATTGGTCGTAGCTGGCAATGTGGCACTGTCCAGCTTGACTTCTCGATGCCTGAGAGGTTTCAGTTAGAGTACGTTGGTACAGAGAATAAGGCTGAACGACCGGTTATGATCCACAGGGCTGTTTTAGGCAGTCTAGAGCGTTTCATGGGAATCTTTATCGAGCACTATGCGGGTCACTTTCCTCTTTGGGCATCACCGATTCAGACTAAGGTTATCAATATAACTAAGTCCCAAGAAGAGTATGCACAGCAGGTTCACGCAGCCCTTAAAGAAGCAGGCCTGAGGTCTGAGCTTGATATTCGTAACGAAAAATTAGGGTATAAAATCAGAGAAGCTCAGCTTCAAAAAATTCCTTATATGGTTGTGATTGGGGACAAGGAGATTGAACAGAAAACGATCAGTCCTCGTTTTCATGATGGCACCCAGCTAGAGCCTCTTTCCGTAGCAAGCTTTATTGAAAGAGTGAGAAGTGAGTGCGGTGATAACTGGCAGCTTTAAGTTTTTTTCCGTTTTAAAGGTAGGGTTAGGGTGAACTTGGTTCCCTTTCCTAAGGTGCTTTGTAGCTTTAGTGTGCCACCGTGCTTTTCCATGTGGCTACGGGCGGCGCCTAACCCTGCACCCCTGCCACTAATGCTGGTCACCTTGTCTTTCGTGGTAAACCCAGTCTTGAAAATAAGCTCCAATTTTTCCTCAGGGCTCATTGAAGAATAAGCTTCTTTTTCGATAATGCCAGCCTCTAGTGCTTTTGTGGCAATCTTTTCAGCATCGATGCCCCTGCCGTCATCTGAGATCACAACCTCTTCCTGATGGTCTTGTAGTTCGTAGGCGACGGTGATAACACCAGGGCCTTTACCTTGGTTTTCTCGGTCCTCGTTATCTTCGATGCCATGATCAATCGCATTTCTTATAATATGGAGGATCGCAGTATCCATAATCGAAATTGTTTCTTTATGAACAAGGGTTTTAGGGTTCTCCAAGACGAGGTCTTTGATATCTTTCTTGAGTTTTGAACGATACATCTTGATGATGTTATTGTATTTTTGGCAAAAATCCTGGATAGGTTGCTTTTTCAGCTCAAGCAGGCGAATGTAGATGTCATTGATGTTTTCTAACCTTTGATTTTTGAGGTCGTCCGCTAGCTTTTGGTATTCTTCCGTTAAGACAGATATGGTCTGAGACTGCTGAGAAAATATCTTATCTTTGATTTCAAGGAGCTCTCGTAGCTCTTTGGTAAAGGACCCCAAGCTGATAAGCCACTTGTTAAATACCAGGTTAGAGGTTTCTGGATTATTTATGATCTCCGATAAAATATCTTCTAGCTCACTCGATAGCCTGCTTAGCTCCTCAAATCCAAAGGTTCCCGCATTGCCCTTTACCGTATGAGCGAGCCGATAAAACTCTTCAGTGTGTTCCTTTAGATCGGTAAGGTCAGTAATGGCATAAAGCTTTTTGGCTATTATGAGGGTTTCTTCAAAAAAGATGCTTAGAGAAACTTGCCTGTTGTTGACAATGCCTAGAACACGTTGCATTTCTAATTCGTTTTGTTTCTTTACCTCGAGTAATTTAGCTTCGGCCTTTCTTTTTTCTGTCACATCTGAGCAGATAATCATGAGTTGGCTTAATGAGCCATTTTTTATGATAGGTCTATACTCAATTTTTAATATGCGCTTCTTGTTCTGATGATCAATGGTTTTCTCATGAAAAGGACACAGGCTTAAATACTTCTGCCATCTTTTTAGTCGCTTTGGATCATTGATCATTTTAAACCAACTCTCGAAGTCTTTTTGCTCGCTTTCAGTAAATTGGAATAGCTGGCTTAAATTCTTACCTGCGAATTGGGCAGTTTCGAAGATAAGCTCTGCATACTTGGAGTGAGCTTCATTGACAGAGAAGTCTGGATTTATCGTGATAATTCCCTGTTCAATAGAATCGAGAAGGTTCGTAATATCTGCTGTTTTCTCCTGAACAAGTTCTTGGAGGTTGTGGGTAAGGTTTTCTAGTTCTTTCTCTCGGGTCCTTAGATCAGTTAGATCGGTACCCATGATACAGTACATGCCTTTAGTTTTTTTATTAGCCCTAAACTCAGTGATTCTCCAATTAACATTTAAAACTTTATATGGATTGGCATCACAGTTTAGTTCAAACTCGATAGTATCGTTTTCGTCTTTAAGCTTTTTTATGTTTTGGTAAAAGATCTCCCAGGTTTTTTCTTTGAATAGATGGGAAAATTTCGCTCCTAAAAGCTTTTCGATATGCAAGCCAAAGATTTCTGCTAATCTGTAGTTACCTCTACAGATATAGCCATTGATATCAATAATTGCAAAAAGGTCTGGGAGGTGATCGACGAGTAGCTCTATGTTAGCTTTCGACTGAGTGATAATCGTGATAATTTTATGACTGGCATGGAATCGCCGCACTTGCTCAATGTGTTGTTCGCCTTTATTTTGTTCGGCAGCATCACTCATAGCAAGAACTCCATTTTGTCTGTCTTCTCTTCAGCATTCTTTTTTGGGTCCCATTTCAAAAGCGGCTCTAGCTTCTCGAATGCAAGTAGTGACATAATATCAATTTCAACAGAACAAAAGATTGTGGTTTCATCAGTGGTAAACTTCCAAACCTTGCTATATTGGTAAGTTTCTCTTTTCTTATTACTCGACCCAGCATTTGAAATATTTGCTGAAGATTTGAAATACTCTTCGAACAAGTAGTTATCAAAACCTCGAGTCAATACGGGCAAACTCATACCAGCAGGAATGCCAATTTCATAAATAGAGTTTTTGATTTTTGTTCCGAACAGATTCGAATACTCATTCATGAAACTCTCTGCCATTTGTTGGGAAATCTCAATATCTTTAGTATTGAAAATCTTCTTGAGGATTGGAAGTATTGATGAGAAATCGAAATGAGTTTTAAGAATAATATTCATATAGTCTGTCGCTAAAAGTACAAAGGAAAGCCAGAAGCCATAGATAGGGATTTCTCTGACTGCTGTTTCTTCTTCCTCTACCTCTGTGAAAATATATCCTTCGAGGCATTTCTTTGAGTGATAACGAATCATCCTCAGCAATGCATCTTTGATTTTCATCAGAGTCTGCTTGTCTAATTCTTTTTTGAGCGGTTCAACCGAGCTCAAATAAAACTCCTCAGAGCATTTACAGCTTTATACTTTACATAATGCATACCATCTCATCCATGATATGAAATTCTACACAAATGCAAAAGTGCATTCATTACCCTATGCCTGGTTGGTCCAATAGGACCGACGAAGCAGTTTGTTAGTCAATTCCCATTCTACCCGAGCAGTCAAATAGTATGCTATTCATAGGTAATTTAGGCACAGATGAAATAAAAAAATACTATATTTTTAGGAGGGGCAATTGCTTACCAGGAAAAGTTGTACATGCTAGGAGCAATTTTGTTAGGAGGAAAAAATTTGGTAGAACTCAAGAGCAATGATGAGGAAGGTGAAAGCCACCATTAGTCCTAGGGTAATTTTGCCTCCTTTTGGTGGTTTTGCATCAGGGTATCTGAATTTGTAGCATGCAATCCAAAAGGTAATGATGGGAAATAGTCCGTTTAGCAATGCCTCACCGAATCCGGCTGCGTAACCGAAAACAGTCACAAATAAATTGGGATAGTAGTATGCGACTGCTAAAGGTGGAAGGATGGTGGCTAAGCTTAATCCCACACGATTCATCCCGTGAGGGGATAAACCACTTGTATCTCCAAGGAAGTCAACCATTGAAAAGGATACACCAACCAATGAAGTGATGATTGCAAAAGCTGTGAAGCTAAATGCCAGTGACTTTAGAAGCGGGGAATGGGTTATTTGAAACAATGCTTCTATGATTGGTATCCCTCCAGATTCATTAGCACTTTGCAGAATGTTTGGAGGAATGCTACCTAGGGTAAGCCATTGCCAAATGCTATAAACAACTAATGGTATCAACGTTCCAATCACGATAGCTTGCTTTACTTTTTTACGATCCTTATCTAGGTAGTGGACTAAAGAAGGGACCACGTTGTGAAATCCATAGGCTCCAATCATAATTGGAACGGGGGTCGCAAAATAGAGCCAGTTACTCTGATAAAGAAGCTCGCTTTCAACATTCTTTGAGCCAAGGCCAACGAATCCGAGGAAACACAGGACCAGCCCTATCATCATCAGAAAGTTTACCCGGTCAATCCAAGCTGTTCCTAAAGCAACCAAGACGAAAATAAAGGCTCCAAAGCCAATAAAGGTACTGGTTTCGGGAATCTGCATGCTCTGGGTGCTGAAAACGCTGCTGATGACATTTTGGAAGCAAGGAACTCCACCTGAAAAATAAGATACGAGCAGGCATTCATAGAGGAACAAAAACAAGAAAATAACAATATACTTACCGAATTTCCCTAGGTAATTTTCGGCAATTGAGGATAAATGAACCTCGTTCTTTTTGGACCAAATACAAACATCCATAAGAAACAGGCCGGTCAACATGGTAAAAAGCCAACAAGTAATATTGCTAACTAAAGAAGGAAAAAATCCTGAGCTACTGCTTACAGAAGGCAGTGCCAGCATCCCTCCTCCAATACTAGATCCGCATATGATTAGTGCAGACCCTAAAACACCACCAGACTCTTTTTTTGATTCCATGCTAACCTTTGTCAGTAAAAATACTTATATTTCTGCGCTCTGCGGTTCTTTTGTTTCAAGCTCGGGGGTGGTCGTTTCTACCATTTTGAGAGCTTCTTTGTATCCACCATGCCCGGTCTCCATAAACCGAGCAACTCTTGTAATCGTAGCAGTGCTCACACCAGTCAACTTATTGATTTTCCGATAAGGTATTTTTTGCTCAAGCATCAAAGCGACTTGCCATCTACCGACCATGGCTCCAAGTTCCCCTGGAGTGCATAGGTCTTCGAAAAATCGGGCACAGGAATTTGCATCCTCAAACTTAACAATTGCTTCACAAAGCCTAAGTAACCGGCTTTTTTCGTTATTAACTTCCATTCAGACTCCTATGCCAAAATCTGTTTTAGCGTGATAACACAATAATTTGATTGTGTAAACCAAAATTTATAGTGGAAATTCAGGCAGAAACTTTTCTACTCGTTTCCTCAATAGTCATTTTTAGAAAAGTTTTCACTCTTTCTAAATCCCCCTGTACAGAATATTGGGGTATCTGGTAGTTATAATGCAAACACTAAAGATTATCAAAACCGATAGACGTTCATATTAAAAAAAATTGGTTGGCCAGCCAAAAAAAAATTAATCAGCAAATTTTTTAGCTTAAATTTGTTGCAGTTTTGAACTTATTTTTGTAGGTTCAGATGTTTTGAAAGTTCATACGAGTAAATTTGACCTAACCTTCAAGAGTTTTTAAGGGGTAAATCAAGTGAGCGAAAAGTTGCCTGAACATGATCCAATCGTGGTTAAACTAAGTGATTGGTTTAAGGAAAACAATGAAGATTATCGTTGTTTACTACCCCAGAACTTACCTGAAGATTTACTTACTGAATTGAGCACGCAAGCAAAAGCATGCTTAGGACAAGAAGGCAATGCTCCAGCTCCTCTTGTAGCTGTTGGTCTTATCGTTAGTAATGGAAAGTCTCAATTTAAAGCTTCTAGGGAGCAACTTGCAGTATCCGTTAAGGCATATAGCTTTAATTTGGTCATGGAAAGCTTAAGAAGAAGCAATTTACTGACTTTTTCAAAAGAGTTTGATATTGAAAATGTCTTGGATATGTCTTTTGAGAGAGAATTTCAGCTGACGGATCTTGGCAGACAAGCTGCTTCCAAAGCAGGGTCAGAGTTAAACTCTTTGTTCAAGGTTTAACAAAAACTACCCACCTGATCTGACTAACTTTTTCCCTAAAGAGCTAAAGTGTTCTTCCACTTTGTCGCGCATGTCTCCATTAAAATGAATGCAGCCATCTTTAAAGCTAGCACCACAGGCTAGTTTTGCCTGTAAGTCTTTCATTAGCAGCTTTGCTTCACTTTCCTCAAAAGGAAGGTTAAAGAGAATAGTCACTTGCTTACCTCCCCTCCCCTTTTTTTCGAGCCTTACCTTGGCAGGTCCAGTGCTCTTCTGGTAACCCTTGCCCTTTTTGGTCTTAGTATCTTTTTTGACCTTGCCTTTGGCACTTGAATAAACTAACGCATCACTCATAAGACTCACTCTATGTTTTGGAAATAAATTTATCTCTCCGTCTTGTTATTTGCCGAGTGTATACTAAGCTCACGGGGATTGTTAAGTAAATAGCTTATGAGAAAGTGAAGACTGATGAAATTAAGCCTAGATACCTTGAATCAGGAGCCTAAGTACCTAGCAGCATTACGAATCATACAGGAGCTCACTGCCAATGGTCATATGGCTTTTTTAGTTGGAGGGTGCGTTAGGGATCGCCATATGGGCCATAGGCCCCTTGACTACGATATTGCCTCCAGCGCCTTGCCTGAGCAGGTAGCTGAAGTTTTTTCCAAAAAACCCTTTAAAGTCGTTCCAACTGGTTTGGAGCACGGAACTCTAACCGTTGTCTTCCATGCCCATGCATATGAAGTTACTACCTTACGCAAAGACGTTGAAACCGATGGGCGACGAGCCAAAGTTAGCTTTGGCAGCAGTCTTGAAGAAGATGCTGCACGTAGGGATTTCACGATGAATGCTATGTTTGAAGATCCAAATGGGGCTATTAAGGACTTTTTCAATGGTCGTAAACATATTGCGCAAAAGCAGTTGTTTTTTGTTGGTGATGCTCACGAACGAATCCAAGAAGACTACCTAAGGATTATGCGTTTCTTTAGATTCAAGACTCGGTTTAAGCTATCATCTGACAGGGAAACCCTAGCAGCAATCAAGAAGCACCATCAAGGCTTAAGTGGTATTTCTAGGGAGCGCATCAGCAAAGAGCTTTGGGGCCTTTTATCTTGCAGGGAAGTTCGAGACGACTTTAAAGCTATGGTGGAGTCCAAAGTTTTACCCTTGATATTTGCAGAGGTGGATCCAAAAGGAGTGGTATTTTCACAGCTTGCTGACTTAAAGGAGCTGGCTAACTTAGGGGTGACTAAAATCGCGAGCGATGAGCTTGCTTACGCTAGGTTAGCTTTCATTTGCCTAAGGAGTGAGCAGACTCGTCCTGGATTTAGAGACTGGGGAGAGAAGGAGTTACTGACAGTTTTAAAGGGTTTTCGTTTATCAAATGCAAGCTTACAAAAGATTTTGGGTGCCGTTGTCGTATTTAAAGAGCTCTCAAAGCTCTTAAAGGCCGATACTGCCCAGACCCTTATTTTTGCTGACAAGCTCGAAAGCTACGGAGGGAAAGGGGTTTTGCACGGTTTTTACTTTCCATTTTGGGAAGCCGTGTTTAAGCAATGCCAGTTTGGCACTGTGTATGAAGAAAGTCTGAGGCACTTAATAAATACTGAAGAAAAATTTGGTAAGAGGCGGACTAGGAAGCTGCCAATTAATGGCAAGGAAGTCATGCGGGAGTTTTCTCTAAGCTCAGGAAGTGAAGTGGGCGAGGCGCTCAGTTTTATCAAGAAAAGCTTTCTCAATGGAGACTGGGAAACTAAGGAGCAAGCCATGCAATGTCTAAGGCATTATTTCGGTAAAAAAAGTAGCTCATGGGTTTGATTTGTGATGGTTAAACTGGTTCATCTAACCGTGTTTTTGTTTTGTTTTTTAAGGCTCACAGCACCTGACCCGTCTTTTGGCGAGGTGTTTAATCATATTCATGGCCCAGGCACAATAAAACAGCCTCCCATCAGGGGAGATGAGAAATTATGGGGCAAAGGAAAAAATGACCTTAAGCAACAGAGTCATCACAAAACCATCTTTCCTGCCAACTCAGTTGAGGTTTGGAGTGTCAGTAAACAAACCCTCAAAAAATTAGAAACAATCCTTGTTCAATGGATCATCATAGGCAAAGGATATGGAAACGTGAGTGTTTTTCCTGAATCAGTCAGAATTAATGAAATGCTCCTTGAGACGATTAGGGAGTATCTTGCCGCAAAACCAGAAGATCTTGGTGATCAGGAAATCACTCCCCAGTCTTTGTTTCTGGTTGCCAAAACCCAAGGTGACATTCATGGAATAGCCCTTCTGGGAGGGGATGAAAAGCAGAAGTATACTCGTAAGATAGAGTATTTAACCGTTGCCCCTTCCGACCTAGATCCAAAAATCCAGGATCACTCCTACCGATATGTGGGTAGCTCGATCGTTGAAAAATCCTTGGAACTATCTGATACGATTACACTTGAACCTGCAAACAAAAGCTCGGCTATAGCCTATCAGAAAATGGGGTTCATCACCCTAAAGGTCGACGAAAGCAATGCGGAAGACCTTGGAGTGGGAGCTTTATTTGGAAACTCAGCTGATAAGCTAAAACTGAAACTTGCCAGCTTGAGGTCTCCCAAAGAAAGCTTGATTCCACCCCAGTAATTTAGATCTATCCTATTGCTAAGCTAAAAATAAAATCTAACCCCTAAAACTGAGTCAGAGCCCTTACCTCCCAGCACGTAAAAGCCAAGCTCAAAGAAAACCAATGCTGGACTGATGTAAGTACTAAAGCCAACAGGAATCCTTAAAAGCAAGTCGTCGAGAGCGTTTCCGTTACCTCCTCCACCTCCACCTCCTCCACCTTTTCCTTTTTTCCCTTTTTTACCCTTCGTGAGTAGGATTCCACCTTTTGAGTCTGAATCAAGAAAGTTGTCCAAGTCCACAATGGTGCCCATTCCATAGTACATATTTCTTCCACTTCTCTTTAAGTAGTAAATATGTCCTTTCATAGAATCACCTAATGTGATGGTGCCTTGAAGGTTGCCATTCGCTATTGCGAGGCCTGTAATGGTCCCCAACTGGAGGCCATATCGCATCGCGAGGGATGGATCTGCATAGCACAGAGACCAACAATTAAGCATTAAAAAGATTATGAAAAACCTCTTTTTTGAAATTAATTTTTCTTTAGTGAACATCCCGATTTCCTTTCATAACTTTGACTATAAACTGTCAAAGATTCATAGACCTATATTTATCGCTTCTGTAAAAAAGCACTTTTCTTAAACTAGAACCAAGTATCAAACTTTACTAAGTGACCCTTGCTAACCTTTTTCACCAGCGAATGTCACCTCCTCCACTGCCTCCAAATCCACCAAAGCCTCCACTCCAAGGGGTCCAACCGGTTTGGTCCATAACAAACATAAGGATGATGCAGATGATGATCCCTACTTTCTCAGAATTCCGTCCAAGTTGACCTCCCGGAGAGCCAGGAGGAGCAAGAGCACATATCATGATGGTTTTTGCTATGGTTCCACCAAAGGAGAGTAGATTGATGATCAGGCTTGCTATTGCAAAGCCTGCAATGAGTCTCGATGCAGTAGCACTAAGACCATCACCAAAATTCAAGCTACTCATAGGTTGGAAAACAGTTCCTAAATAGATCAAGATCATCGAAAACGAGGCACTATAAATGGGGTTCAATACGTCATTTAAAAAGCTAATTCGGTACCCAATGTAATTAAGACCAAAACCCGCTAATGCTGCGAAAATGATTGGCTCTTTGACCAAGTTTTTCCAGTTTAGACCTGAGGCTTGGGTGCTGATATAACTTCCAATTAAAAAGCAGCTCGCAGTCCCCAAACCACTTTTACCAAAGCAAAATGCAAGGAGTGGAAAGGTAAAGTATGCGACATTGGGGAAGCAATCCTCTGAAGAGGCCTTGAGGCCAGTACGCTTACTAAGAAATGAGAAAATATATTTTCCACCCATCGTCACCGCTGCACCTGAAAACGCTATGAGTGCTATGGTCTTTATATTCATTCCCCTAGAGATAGAAGTAAAAATGATAACCGGTAAGAAGAGGTAGCGAATAAGTGGCTGTAAATTTCCAGAACCAAGGCCTGCAAACCTTGCAAGCAGGTACCCGATTAGAATCAAGGAAATAAATGGAGTGTAGATACTTGGGAATCCCATTAATGCCTCCAGAAATCTATAGAGTTACTAAGCGTGGTCCAAAGCATTAAACTGGAGGTCAAAAGGAGCTCATAAGCAGCAAAACTTAAACACTGCGTAGGCCCATGACCTAAATTAACTTGATAAAATGGTTTTTTAGTGAATACCACAACAACCAAACTCCTTATTCTGCAGTCAAAATCTGACCATAGGATGACTTGTCTGAAGCCGCACAAAAATGGGCTCAATTTGGCTTCAGTATCTTGGTTTGGTTATGTGTGTTGAATTTTTAAGATTTGTTGTCTTCCGCTGACATACGACTTATCGCCCTTCGCTGAGCAAAAATAAATTCAAATATGACTAATTTGTTCTCAAATGTTCGCATTTTTTGGAAAACTAGTAGGATTCAACGCGTTTGAAATCAACGCTAAGGGTTTGACTACTATGACTACCAAAACGGTGTTTAGAGAAGAGATGAAGCAAAAAAGCTAAGCCTTTTTGCTTTGCTGACAAGCCAAATTCCTTTCGGAGGACTAATTGCGATCATCTTGATTGCGAAGTTTTTTGGCAAATGCTGTTGCAAAGTACTTGGTGAACAAATAAGCTTCTTTGGTTTTTTCGCCGTAGGGGTAGTTAACGATGGCTTCCCCAGCTTGCTCTAAGTTTTCTCTGTACGGATAGCTAACAACTTGGCGATACATCTTCCACAACCTTTGTTTTACAGAATCTACCCTTGAGTCAACGCGCTCTTCCACTTGATCGCGGCGTTCTAAGATGCTCTCATAAACCCAAGTAATGGTTGCACTGTAAGGGTATGTGCGAATGATTTCGATAGCATCTTCCGAATTGTTAATAATACGCTCTGCAAGCTCTTCAGCTTGTTCTTTTAAGCCTTCAGCATCAGCACGCGATACCATCATTTCGACAGTCTTCTGCTCGTGCTTAGAAGCAGGAGCATCGACGGATGCATTTGCAGGATGATTAACGGAAAACAATAAAACAAGCAGGGAGCTAGAAATCAATTTGTTTTTTATCATCTTTTATTTCCTCGATAGCTTTTTGAAGGTTGATAAATTCATATCCCTAGTAAGGGATAGCAGAATTCGTACCTGCAATACATAACATATTGTCATGCAGGCTCAAGGCTATGATGAACTTAACACGCATTTTGGCCTCTTATTACATGGCGGATTGCTAGATTAAGTGCAGAAGAAAAATTTTCATCGCTTCGCAGGGCGACTTTAGATAACCTGTGATACG
>JABSRF010000620.1 GCA_013215275.1 Oligoflexales bacterium
AAAGTAAGTAAAGAGCTATATGAAGTCAAAAGCCTTTAAATAAAGGTATTTTATATTTCGCTACAGCGACTAACTAGGCCCCCACCCAATTGCGACGAGCGTGGGATCCTTACCATCAAACCCCACTCTCAAAACCTAAAGAGTCATAATTCCTCTATAGACAATCAGTCTCCATCCCCCTTAAATCACTCTCTAAATATTTATGACCTTTCAATTAGGTGAAATTCCTAGTATAAACCTTTTTTTAATTAAACTGCAGAATAAGAGTGAACTTTGACACAGCTAAATTTTTCTAAATTTCCATTAAGGCCTGAGATTCTCGAAAACCTAACAAACTTAGGTTACAAGCAAATGACTCCTATTCAGGAGCAAAGCTTAGGCCCTGCCTTAAAAGGTCAAGACATCCTTGCTCAGGCTAAAACGGGAAGTGGTAAGACAGCATCATTCGGTTTAGGGCTTATCTCAAACCTTAAATTAGACAAGAAAAAGCCACAAGCATTGGTGCTCTGCCCCACCAGAGAACTCGCTGATCAAGTTGCTAAAGAAATAAGAAGGCTCGCTCGGATGTTACCCAATATCAAGGTGCTTAACCTCTCTGGTGGGACTCCAATTGGACCACAGATCGCATCCTTGGAGCATGGAGCCCATTGTATCGTAGGAACTCCTGGTAGAATCGGAGATCATTTACAGCGAAAAACCCTCCAATTAAACGGAGTCAAGACCCTCGTGCTAGATGAGGCAGACAGGATGCTCGACATGGGTTTCCTAGAGGTCATTAATAAAATTGTTTCGTATACTCCAAGTTACAGACAAACAATGCTTTATTCTGCTACCTACCCAGAGGATATCGTCAGCTTAAGCAGCAACCTTCAAAAGAATCCTGTTATCATAAAAATTGCTGAAACAGGTGCTCAGAACGACATTGAAGAGCATTTCTATAAAACTCCTCTTGAGAAAAAAGACAAACTAGTCAATGACATCTTAAATCACTACACTCCGGAATCCACGGTTGTCTTCTGCAATACAAAACAGCAATGCCAGGACTTGGCGGACTACCTTTCTAGTAAAGGGTATGCAGCTGGAGCTATTCATGGAGATTTAGATCAGTATGAGCGGGATCATGTCTTAACGTTATTTTCTAACAAGTCATTATCAATCCTAGTTGCAACAGATGTTGCTGCTAGAGGGATTGATATTGATGACCTAAAAGCCGTGATTAACTACGATCTAGCCCGTGATCCTCAAGTCCATATCCATAGGATTGGCAGGACGGGCCGTGCAGGAAGAAAAGGCTTAGCCTTCAGCTTAGTCACTCCTAAAGATAGTTTTCGGATTGAAAACCTCAGCGATTTGCGAAAAAATGAGGTGCTCTTTGATGATATTAGATCATTGGTATCTAAGAGAGGCAGCCAGTTGATTCCCTCGATGACCTCAATTCGCATCAACGGTGGAAGAAAGAATAAGTTAAGACCAGCAGACATCCTTGGTGCGCTAACTAGAAATGCCAAACTATCTGGAAGTGACGTAGGAAAGATTAGTATTTTTGATTTCCATACCGTCGCAGCTATCAAGCGTCATAAAGTCCAGCAAGGAATAGATGCGCTCTCCGATGGCAAGATAAAGGGTAGGTTCTTTAAAGTTAAAACACTTAGTGTTTGACCAATAGAACAGACAATGATCGTCACAAAGATCTAAATCCGTGGTTATGGTAAGTTATTTCAAGACCCATGCTTAAGCAGTTTTTTCATCGCAAAGCTAGCATAATGCTTGGGTGGGTAGCCCATAAGGTTTTTGGTGTCTGGTGACACTCCCTATAGTGGACCCCGTTTTTAGGACCATTTAATAAGTAAAACTCCTAAATGTAACATGCTGAATTTACATAAGGAGAA
>JABSRF010000621.1 GCA_013215275.1 Oligoflexales bacterium
TTATGGTTTCGACTATCAATAGATTCAGATACTAGATGAGTTTAGTATGGTGCTACTTTGTGGAAACTTCTGCTTAACTTTATCCATGCGAGCCTGACGGATCCTTACCGAAAGCTCAGCTTTCCAATCCACCCCAATGTTTAGCTCAGTGACATTACCATTTTTGTAAGCTAGGTGGCCTGTTACCAAGTTTTCTCTGCAGCTCACAATGCCTCCAGCAATGATGCCATCGTTGAGGTTCAGGATCTCTATGCCCCCTCCCGCAATCACGTTGCTGTTGAGCAAGGCACGGCTCAGAAAGATGGAGCCTCCACATTGAACCTGTGAGTTTTCGATAAACTCAGACTTTACATCCCCTTGTGCAGAAACTAAGCCCTTTTCGCCTGTGACAATCCCACTATCGACAGTGAGGCTTCCTCCGGTACGTACAAAGGCGTTGCGTATGGAGCCCCTGACGCATAAATCACCCGTTACATGAACCTGAGCTCCACTATCCACTGAGCCCGTAATCTCCACGGGGCCATTAAAGACAATGTTGCCAGTCCGAAGGTTGACATCTCCTTTGTGGACCATCATTTTTCTCAGCAATAGGGTATTTTTCCCCAATTCCGGGACACCATCGAACGTAGCATAATATTTGCCAGGCTCCCGTTCTTCGACGCCATCTCCAATCTCTATTTTTAAAGTCGCATTCGATGCTGGCTCTAAAGGGTTGCCATAAACATCGCGCCCCACCACAGGTTTATTTTGATAGACCACTGAGGCAACAAGCTGTCCTTCCTTGACAATCTGTCGTTGCTGTAAGCTACGCAAATCCACCACATCTTTTTCTTCAGACTGCTCCTTTTCTTCACTAGACAGCTCTAGATACTCTGAGTGGAGGGAAGGTTTGGTTCCTCCGCGACTCTTAATGCCAGTTGCGACCGTGATCCCTTCAAGGCTGACTTTTTGGGCGAGGCTATTGAGAATGCCTCGCATGTGAGGCTTGGTTAACTCAAGGTGTATTCCATGACGCCTTATTTCATTCTTGAGCCACTCTTCCCCTACTTCAAATGTTTTTTCCTTGTACAGGCTGGTGGGAAAATCTTGGATTTTGGCGCTCATTGAATCAGGAGCAATCACAATATTGAGGCGACCTGCACCAGGATGGCTCATCTGACCAGGCGCGTTTACCGGAACTTTTTGGGCTCCCGTAGCTCCTAATAATGCCATAGGTAAATTGAGGCCCAATGCTTCAGGCCCATTTACGGCCTGATTGATGCTCGCAATCATCTCTTTTTTCAAGGTGTGATAGCGACCCCCAAACTGGTCAGCGACTTTATTGGCTGCATCTTTGACCATATCCGCTATTTTCGCACTCCCGATCTTTTCAACCACATGATTGATGTCGCGGATTAATAAGGTAACCTCTTCTCTGGCCTTGTTAGCAATGATTGAATAGGGCTTTGATTTTCGCTCTTCTTCGCTTGGCGGCGGAGGAAGGGGGCCCAGAAGAAGGTCTTGGACGGGTGTGCCTGCAGCAGCTCTTAGCCAGGCTCCATGGATTTGAGCTGGGTTGGGAATCCTCGCTTCGTCCATATTTCTGACCAGGTGGTTCACATAAAAAATAATCCATTCCAGCCGTAAGGCTCTGATTTCAGCTAGGTCACCTTCAATGCTGAGGTTAGCCACTGCTTTTGCATTGCTCGGAGCCTCAACTTTAATCGAGTCGAGAAGCGGGCACCCCTCTGCGAGGGTAAAGCAAACAGGCTCAAAGTCTCCTAAGTGGGGGCTATTCTTGCAGGCATCCCAAAACTCATGAAGCCGGCTTTTGTAAGGTAACTCCAAATAAATATTCTACCCACTATTCATGTGTGATCAGAACGCTATATTTTGGTAGAAACGGAT
>JABSRF010000622.1 GCA_013215275.1 Oligoflexales bacterium
CGTATCACAGGTTATCTAAAGTCGCCCTGCGAAGCGATGAAAATTTTTCTTCTGCACTTAATCTAGCAATCCGCCAACAAAGTTATACCCTTTAATTGCATCACCTTCCTTGAATAACACATCCACCAAAGCCTCATGGTCTGAATCAACCCCTGTGTCAACAACCGCAACGACTACCTGTTCTCTCTGATTTGTCAGTCCATCTAAAACGGTCTTCGCTTGGGTAAGATCCGTTTGAGTAAAAAACCATTGTTTTGCTGAAGCGTCGGCCACATAAGCAAGGTGGGCACTGCTTGCTACTTTATAGCTGTCTTCGACAAAATCAAAAGAACCGCCATCATTGAGCCCTAAGCCCACGTCCTCCCCTAACTTTGCCAGAACCTCACTCTTCTTAAGGATGGTACTCCCAAGGCTAAAAGCTGACGCAAAAGCCCCCTCTAGCTCTAGGAAGCGAACCCCATCATCGTCGTCTCCCTTAGGTATGTTTTGGATGCTCTTAATCTGTAAAGTTTCGGAAAGGCCTACTGTAGAGAGCGCAGTGTTTAAGAGGTCCATGGTCTTAGTATCCATAGCATCCAAGCTACTCTGCTCAGACTCTGGAAGGAGGCCTTTTACCCCCTCGCGAAAAGCAGAGCTGAGACCTACCGTTAGGGTACTGGTATCATAGCTTTGCTCAAACAAAGAGCATAGCAGATCACTGGCGGAAGAGCTTGAACGCGAGCAGGAATAAGAAGCAGCCAATCCAACCGCTAAGCTCAAGGCCAAGACAACACACTTTAGTTGAGATTTTGGATTGGCTAATGCAAAGAATTTTTCTCGAAGCAAGCGCATTTTGCGACTCCTCTTTTGTTATTTTTTCAGCTTATGAAATATTTTAGATTATGCCTACAATCTGTCACAGTCTGGAGGAAAAAAGTAGATAATTTGTCAGCTTTAGCCTCTTGGTAAATTTCCGTATAAGATGCGAGTTTATTTGTAAAAATAAAAAAAATTTAAAGACATTTTAAAACGGACGAATGGTAGTTTATCATCGGGGATGACAAGGCATCTTCGGTGGACTAACCCGGGTAACCACTTGTGGTTGCCTCTAAGAATAACTGGTTGTGCATGGTTCCATACCAAAAAGCCAACGTGAGAGTAAGGAGGTAAATCTTATTTTAATTCTTTGTTTTCACAGTGGGTTTCCTTGACAAATCCCGAACTGATTGATTGATTCAATGTCTCTAGACATGGGGCCAGAACTCTAATCATTATAGCGTAAAGCTTGAGTATGAGGCCCAATTCAATTTGACGAAAAAAAACGTTTCACTTAATTACATTCACACTTAATCTTCCCAGCACCTCATTGGTGCTGGCTTTTTATTTACCAACTTAAAATTGGCTGAGACTCTCCCACAATCATACGAATTTCATCGATCAAGCCAGGCTTGCTTATAAAGCTATCTAGCATTCTACTTGCAGCACTTTGAAAGCGGATCAAGCGCGATTTTTTTATCTCCCTTTTCTTTGCCATGATTGCATCTGAAAAGATCATTGCTTCAAAAGAGGCCAGCATCTGGGAAAAAAGAGCTTCATCATAGTAACTAGCATGGGCATACATCACTAGGCTCATGAGAAAGGTCATGGTATTTGCTGCCCCAGCCCGGTCGATTCCTGTCTTGCAGGTCTGATTGACAAAAAAAACATCCCGGCTAGCATAGTCACCGATAAACAAGTAAGAAATCTCGATAAAGTCCTTACGCTCTCTTTGGTCTAAAAAGCGCTTGTTATTAAAAAACCACCGATGAACATACTCTAAATATTGCCTAACAACCTGAGTTCGACACTTAAGATCATGAAATATTGAGATAAATACGGTAAACTCTAGCCTCAATTTGTTGAAT
>JABSRF010000623.1 GCA_013215275.1 Oligoflexales bacterium
GAGTGCGCAATCACAGGCCAGAACTGTACTAAAATTAACCATCAATGGGTAGGACATTTATTTGGAGTTACCTTAGTATGGTGCTACTTTGTGGAAACTTCTGTAAAACTCATTTATTACAACACAAGAATCATGCCCCCAAGGAGGACTTTTGTGGAAGTTGGAGAGGCTAAATAAATCTAAACATCACCCCTCAAAACACCCTCCTGACAACCTATATTAACACACCATCAATATATATGGCCTAAGAAGCGAAATTATGCTAATGCATAGGCATTGTTTTAATATAAAGGAGATTTTATGAAAAAACCTCAAACAACAAGATTCATCATTTTTTCTTTTTTAAGCATCTTTTTCGCTGGTCTATGTCATGCCAAGACAAGCATTATTTTACTGGGGCCTCCGGCATCTGCCCAAGCAAAATTTTTAGTCAAAAAGCTAGGCGTCCCAAGCATTTCAACCGGTGACTTGCTGCGAGCAGAACTAAGCTCTAAGAGTGAAATCTCTCTGAAGATTAAAGACACCATGAGCCAAGGCAAGTTAGTTGCTGACGAAATCGTCATCGACTTGGTCAAAAAGCGCATTGCTGAAAAGGATTGCCAGAATGGATTTATATTAGATGGCTTTCCAAGAACTATCCCTCAAGCTGTGGCTCTTAAAACATCCAATATCGAAATCAACTATGTTGTTAATATTGCAGTACCAGACAGTGAAGTCATAGGCCGTATCAGCGGACGCAGAGTCCATCCAGCTTCCGGACACACTTATCATGTCAAGTTTAACCCACCGAAAGTCGAGGGCAAGGACGATCAAACTGGTGAAGACCTCATTACTCGCAAAGATGACAGTGAAGAAGTCATTAAGAAAAGGCTAGAGATCTACAAAAGCCAGACCAATCCATTAATTGACTGGTATAAAAAGGAAAAAAACATCAAGTTCATCGATGTAGATGGTAGTAAAGATATTAAGAAAGTCAGTGAAGAAATCGGTAAATTCTTCTAATTGCTTTAGATGATGCTACGACCTTGATCGTAGCTGATATCTTGAGCTCTCATGATCAATTGAAAGAATTTAGCTTCAAAAAATTCCTTACTTTGTACGTCACCTCTGACTCTTTGGTCAGGTGCTTAAACGTATTATCTTCAGTTCTCCATAAGAAAATATTAAAGCCTTTGAAGTTAGCAGAACAATAATCAAATATTAACTTCTTTCCCTGACGATTAATCTGAGTGTGATCTAGATCAACACCATAGCCGCGATATATTTCTGCAGCTATTTTTCGTGATTCAAAGATACAGTCATTGACCCGATGGGCATATCCGATAAACCAACTCTTATAGCTGACTAAAAAGCTCCCATTTAGATTAAAAGGTGCTAGGTCCATTTGGTGATTATGTTTGACCGGGTAGTAGCTATAAGTGCTTGGAGGATTGTATTCTGGTGGCTGAGGTGGATCTAGTTCTAAAAATTTGTTTTTTACCTCCCCAAGGTCGATACTCGCTAATAGTTCGCAAATATAAGCTATATCTGTAGCTGGTTTATTATCTAAAGAACCCAAGTCATCGCTATTGGGTAAATCTGAATGAGAATGAGTCATAGCAGACAAGACATTTGAGGCTAGGAGCATCGAGAAAGCTAAAATAAGACGCACATCAATTCCTTTAAAACAAAAGCTAGTTCAAAAACAGAATAAACCAAATTAGCATAGTGATGAGCTAACGTCAATATTTTAACCATCTTAGTGGATTAATAGAGTTGCGCTATAATAACTCACGCAACTCTATCAAGAAGAATTAAGAGTGGCTTAGTCCCTAATCAAGTGACCTTTATAATGGCATAATTTTCAAGATTTTCACTGGATACATGAGCAAATTCACCAT
>JABSRF010000624.1 GCA_013215275.1 Oligoflexales bacterium
GAAGGGTACTAAAAAGTCCCATATTACAAGGATCATCATAACCTAAACGACATTTTTTGATGGAAACTTCTGGTTAAGATTATATTGGCGAATCGGTGGAAATGGGTTGCTGGTGTTTTAGGTATGCTTCTAGTCATACTACAAACTGATAACAGTACCGTTCCCATTCTTAAATTTAAGTGTTTCATTCGTAAGAATATCTTGATGCAAGGCATAAAATATTTTGAAACTCTCCTCTTTAAATAGTTCTTTTTCAATATTTTGAACGAGTTCAATGGTGTGAGGTTCTTCTGATATAAAAAAAATGATGGGGAACTCACTTGCTGAGTAGTATTTGTTTATCATGGGACTATAACGAGACTTTCCTTTCTGAGTCCTTTCGAATTCTATGGGAGCCTTAATATTTCTTTTTGGTAGAGCTATAGTAGCAATGCCGTCACTATTGAGCCTTCTTTCCTCTCCTCCCCATGTTTGAATTTCGTTTTCAGTCTGATAATCAACGATTTTAGAGCTTTTTAAGAAGTTATATCTAATGTCACCTAAAGCAATATCATGAAGTAAGGAGTCACTTTTAAATTCTTTCCGCTTTTCATCTCCGTTGCAAATCATTTTTTCAAATGCTTTTTTCCTTAGGTTGACTATTCTTTTACCTCCTAGTACCAATCTACTTAATGATATTTCAACGAACCTGTTGTCTTCTAGTGACCTAAGTCTTTGTCCGGTGCGATCCAAAGAAATTGCTTGACAGATATCCCTATGAATCTGTTGATAGGTAGCAGCCTTGACTGAAAATAAATAATGGAATAATTGCAAATCCCTCTTATCGATGTATATTCCCTTAATTTTATGATTCATGGAAGCCCTCACGCAGATGCCCGATAATTTCATTTGTGTCTTTTTTTGTTTCAGCTTTTTCGACTTCACCTAGCATTGGTGAAAGTAGCTTTTTCTTTCCAATTTGATGCATAGAAGCTATTACTTCGCATCTGCTTTTAATGGTCTTTTCATCGATAAAAGGAGCCTGAATGATCAGTTTCTTTGTCCCAAACGCCCAGATTGCTCTTCCAGGGACTTCAGGAAGCTCATTGGCATCTTTCGTTCCAAGAACAACCAAACTTCCCTGTAAAGAGTTTGCCCGAAAAGCTAATCTACCAGAGATGTTTTCAGATACAGAAGTGGGGAGAACCTGACGATCTAGCTTTTGTGTGGCAAGTATCATATGAATTGAAGCTGCACGGCTCAACTTGGCTATCGAGTCTGCTAACCGCCTAGCTTCAAGTGAGGCTTCGTAGTCAGTATCATAGCGATTACGATTCATATACAATACAGAGCATTCGTCCACCCCTAGCACAATCCGATCTTTGCCATCTCTTTCAGGTATAATTTGTTTACGACTTTTAGATTCAAGGTACTTAAATCGGTCTTTCATTTCCTTTTCGACTTGACGAAGTAGCTCCACCGCTTTATCCATGGTCTTTACTACCCTGACATTTGGACACTTCACGAAGTCGATCATTTCGACCCCACCTTTAAGATCGATGAGATACACCTGTAAATGTGGAGATGATTCAAGTAAACCCATCAAGATCTGTTTGAAGGCAACTGACTTTCCGCCACCAGTAGTGCCTGCAATTAGCATGTGTGGTAATTCGCCAACCTCCTGGGTGATAACTCCTTCTGAAGACTGTCCAACGAAAAAGCTCTCTTTTGATAAAATATGAGAGGCTGCAAGATCCGTGTATTTAACTTTTTCGGGAAATGATTGTTTATTCATAGGTGATCGAGATAATAAAACCATAATTAGTCGCTGTAGCGAAATGTAATCGCCAATCCCCCAAATATTCGCTTTAGCACGTTTTGGCTGGATTTTTT
>JABSRF010000625.1 GCA_013215275.1 Oligoflexales bacterium
GAGTGCGCAATCACAGGCCAGAACTGTACTAAAATTAACCATCAATGGGTAGGACATTTATTTGGAGTTACCTAATCAACCGTGATAGGGCTCAAATTGCAGACCACTGGCCTCTAATCGATTACACCTTTGAGAGCATCAGCTACCTTTCTGTACCAAAGGCAGCGGTTTTGTTAACTGGTATGGGGAGTGATGGAGCTGTAGGGCTAAAAAAATAAACAAAGCTGATTCTTATTGTATGATCCAAGACCAGCAGTCATCGGTTGTTTACGGTATGCCAAAAGTGGCCAAGCAGCTCGGAGCTTACGATTATGTGGGAAACTTAGATCAAATCAGAACCAAGCTATTTGGCATGATATGATTAGGAATATGCCTAAAAAATGAACCCATTGCCCTGGAGTATAAGTCAATTAATTTTAGATAGTTACAGAAAAAATGACTGGTGAAGCTAAAAAAACTTCCAAGTTGGATCGGTGAGCGAATTTTTTGTCACCTTTTTCTTATTTGCCACGTACTCATAGATATAGTGAATGCCTTGACAGCCAAAGGAGGAAGCTTAACATGTTGTCACGAAGATACCTACATGTAATCTCACTACTTTTTTCATGGGGAATCAGTATGGAAGCCTTTGCATGGGACCAAAGCAAATTTAAGAAGCCTTCGAAGGAAGAGCTTAAAAAAACCTTAACCCCTCTTCAATATAAGGTAACTCAGGAAGATGGCACCGAAAGAAGGTTTCTTAAGGACGGATACCATGACAACAAAGAAGCTGGAATCTACGTGGACATCGTATCCGGCGAGCCATTATTTAGTTCATTGGACAAATTTTACTCTGGAACGGGATGGCCATCATTTACAGCACCGCTCGTCAAAGATCATATCGTAACCCATACTGACCGCAGCTTTTTCATGGTACGTACAGAGGTCCGTTCCAAGCATGCTGATTCGCATTTAGGCCATGTTTTTGATGACGGGCCAGAGCCAACCGGTCTACGCTACTGCATTAATTCAGCTGCCCTAAAGTTTATTCCAGTCAGTGAATTGGAAGCAAAAGGCTACCCTGAATTTAAAAAATTATTTACTGAGAAAAAATAATCACATTTTGTTTACATAAAGGACCTATCAATGCGCATTCTTATTTTGATTATTTCATCATTAAGCCTCACTCTTGTGAGCTCCCTTGCCTTGTCTAAAGATCAGGAAAAAGGGCCCATAAAGACAGCGATTTTTGCAGGTGGATGCTTCTGGTGTATGGAGCCACCTTTCGAAAAGAAAGACGGAGTGATCTCCGCAGTTTCGGGGTATATTTCAGGTCATGTGAAGAATCCAAACTATAAGCAGGTTTCTGCTGGAACAACCGGGCACACTGAGGCTGTTGAAATTAAATACGATGCTTCAAAGATATCTTACAAAGAACTCCTAAAGATATTTTGGAAGAATATCGACCCGACTGTGAAAGACCAGCAGTTCTGTGATAGGGGCAGCCAATACCGTTCTGGTATCTACTACCTGAATGATGAGCAAAAGCAAACTGCAATGGATAGTTTGAAGGCCGTTGAAAAAGCTGGGATTAAGCCAATCCATACGGAAATTGTCAAAGCAAGCACCTTTTACAAAGCGGAGGAGTATCATCAGGATTACTATAAAAAGAACCCTGTTCGTTATCAGTACTACCGCTATGGATGTGGGAGAGATGCTCGTTTAAAGGAAATTTGGGGTGCGAAGAAACTGCAACTGAAATAGGTTAATTAGTTTCAATCCGAGAATAGAAGCCTTGATATAAATGGGGTTACGCATTTTCTTCTCTGTTGACTTACCAAAAACTTGCAATGTAAAAAATAATTGCCAAAAAACTCAATACGTTGCAAA
>JABSRF010000626.1 GCA_013215275.1 Oligoflexales bacterium
AAGGGTACTAAAAAGTCCCATATTACAAGGATCATCATAACCTAAACGACATTTTTTGATGGAAACTTCTGATAAAAACAAATCAGAATTAGTACTTTGGGACTCTATTTTCAAGCTATTGTGAAGGCCTTTTAGCACCTCGACTCCAGGGAATTAAAAGTAAATGGCTCGGTTTATCTCTAAAATTTTGTTCGTTTCATCGATCCTCCAGCCTAGTATTTCAAATGCTTACACCTATAAAGGCACCGGAAAGCTCGTTAGCTGTGTTTCTCCAAAAAATTTGAAAAGGGGTAAGGTGTGCACGATCAGGCTAAAGAAGCCTATCAAACGAGTGCCTAAAGGAACCATTGTTTCAGCCTACAACAAAAGGGGCTACTGGCAAAGCTCTGGGACCATTTATGCGATGAGAGGAGTCAATCTCGTAGTCATTTTTAGAAACAACCTCCGCAACCCTGATAAAGACGGTTTTTTTAGGCTTGCATCGGTCTATGATAATTACGATTGGGAAAGTGCATTCGACAAAAATGGTTGGTTCTAAGCTTTCTAAAATGTAGCTCATCCATACAAAAACCAAAAAAAGACAAATAAAGACTTAGCAGCTGAGCCAAGCTGGGCGTGAACTAGGTTCAGCTGCTAAACTCACATACAGCAATCTCGGTGAACATTCTTTAGGGAACAGACTTGATAACCTTTGCACAGGTACTAGGCTCATTTAAAGTACTCTGATAGCGTTTCTGGAGGGCCTTAAACTGCTCGGTTTCCGAAAAACTACGGATAGCCTTAAGATTTTTACTGCGAAAACGCCAGCTATTGTGTAGGTAGTACTCAACTTCTGCAAGGTTACTTAGCAAGCTTGTTTTGCCGCGCAAACCAATTTTCACCTCGATAGGTCTTTTGAAAGATTTGACCCAATTTCCCCCCTGCAAGTAGCGAATTGCCAATGCAACCATACCGGTTCGGTGTAAGCCGCCTGTGCAGTGAAATAGAACTGGGCCTTTGCCCCCTAGGACCAACTCCAGAGTATTGAGGAAGCTGCTACGGGAAGCGATGATATTTTTAAGCCCATTGTCATTAATTTCTTCCTCAAAATAATCAAGGATTTCTGGCTCTGCAATGGTGCTTAAGGGATGACTGACAATATCGTTTAAGGGGTCTTGACCAGACAAAAAGACGTGACTATTCAAAGGGTGGTAAAAATCAATTTCGGGAAACTTTCCGCTTTTGGCAAATAATCGTGCCTGCTCATAAACAAAGGGAGTCATACCATTTAAAACATGGGTGATCGGTGATGCCCAGGTCCCAATGATATTGGTCTTATAACCCTCCTTATTCATAAATACCACAGTGCTTGGAAGCTCAAGCTTGGACTGTTTCAAAAACTTAAATAACTCCTCAACACCCCGTTCCCCTAAGGCTCTAGACCGATATATTTTATGGTGTTTATTATTCAGTACCACTCCGAAATTAAGTGGGTCATAGGAGTAGCAAGTTTTCGAGAAGAACTTAAACTTCGTCAACAGCTCCTCAAGACTTTTACTGTCCCATACGCCATTAAAGGATTTTTCTAAGAGAGGGTCAAGCTGCTCGGGCTTTTCCAGCTTTACCTCCACCGCACTAAACGCAGAGTTGGAGATAGAACTAATAGTGATAAAGCCCACAACAAAGAATCGCATCAATAGTAATGTTTTCTTAAAAAGAGCCATATTTATTCCTAACGGGGTATTTTCAAAACTAACACTCAAATCACAACACTAATTTTTTCATAAAATTTTTTCAATAATAATAAAACCCTGGCACTGGTCCCATACTATTGACTAACTAGTAAGCAATTTAGGTAGTTGATATATTTGGCTATTTGAGGTTTCA
>JABSRF010000627.1 GCA_013215275.1 Oligoflexales bacterium
CGTTGCTTAAGTTTTTGTACTATCGCGCTTCCAGGTGAATTAGCTATTTCGTCTATGAGCTGCTTGAAAGATTTAACTTTATCACAGGGTTTGGTGAGGCTAGTAAATGGTGAGGCTGCGAATAAAAACTCTGCAAAGAGAAAAGAGAGGGGGGAGCCGCTTTCTTTGGTGTTACGGTGGATTTCACTTCAGTGCTCTGTGATGTTTAGGTTTTTAATTTTTGCGGTAGTAGTTCTGAAGAACTTCAGCCATGATCGATAAAGAAATCTCTTCTGGAGACCGTCCCCCAAGTGGTAGTCCTAATGGACAGTGGATGTGATGAGGGTAGTCACCTGGCAAACCTTCCCGTATATGCTGTAGTCGCGAATGAGATCCCAATAGGCCAAGGAAGTAAATAGGACAAGTGGACAAACTATTGAGGGATGCTTGATCCTCTTCAAAGCGGTGAGATATTAAGAGTACGTACTCCAATAAAGACTGACTTACTTTACTTGGGATCTGATTAGGCTCTAAAACGTGGGCTGAGTCAGCAATACTTTCTAACGCTTGAAAACTTAGGTTTTTTTTATAAGAAACTAGATTAGTGAACCAACCCGTTCGTTTCGCTAATTCTAAGAGTGATCTGCTGATTAAACCAGCTCCTACAATCGTCATTCCCGGTTGCTTTAAATTCACATCGTTAAATACCGAGTCTTTTTGCTCAACTTTAGGACTGTTAGCAACTATCTTTTGAACATGGTCGCCTAAAGTTTCGTACTCTATATTTCCTGGTATCTCTGACTTTAGAGGGTGATAGCTGGAAGCTTGCTCTAGGTCTTCGAGGTTTGATGACTTTATAAAACTCGGCATTGCCTGCGTTTTGTCTAATAGAATCTCAAACAATTTTTCATGGGTTTTAATGTCTAAACGCTCAATTAAAACATCAATGGTGCCTGGGCAACCTGAGCCAGTGCCAAAAATCAGGTCTTCGGAGCTTGAAAGATCATAATGGACGATTTTCTTAATTCTATCAATGGGCATGCCTAGGCCATGTTCCACAATATCTGCTTCTAAGCATCCCCCGCTGATTAGTCCCTGAAAATCACCCAGTTCACTGAAAGCCATTTTTTGGCCAACACGTCCAAATGTTGTTCCGCTTCGTTTAATTAGAGTGGCTAGATAAGTGGAGTTGGATTTTTTATGATTCTCTAAAATAAAATCTCTAATCAGTGCAAAGTTTTGCATATTTTTCCCTGTATAGATCTTCAATCATTTACGATGATCTTCAGATTCTATCAGTGGTCTATTTTTATTGACAACTGATTATGAATTTTTTTCGGCTTGCAGCGCTAACTAGGAGTTAGGGGACCGCTGTAAAATTTCTGTCTTGGGCTAATAGGTTTCTTAGGTGTTTTACCTGAATGGCAAACCCATACTCAATATTTGAGATATTGGTGAACTCTGCGAAATTAATGCCAATAACCTCACCCTCTCCATTCAATACCGGGCCACCACTTGAGCCTCCGGTCGAAAGTAAATCATAAATATAAACACTTCGCGAAGGATCTAGAAATCGGTCGTCGATTGGAGTGTCTTCGTCTTGGAGAACAGTCTCCACATTTTGGATGCCATTGATATTCCCTGTGGTGACTTGAAGGAATGGCAAGCCTAAGGAATAGGCCATCAATAGGACATCCTGTGCTAAAGAAACGCCAGGAGTCTCAACTCCATCAGAATTAATCACAGATTCATCATGGGGACTTAGTTTCATTGGTTCGATGTTTAGGTTAGGAACCATTAATAAAGCTAGGTAACTCCAAATAAATGTCCTACCCATTGATGGTTAATTTTAGTACAGTTCTGGCCTGTGATTGCGCACTC
>JABSRF010000628.1 GCA_013215275.1 Oligoflexales bacterium
ATTATGGTTTCGACTATCAATAGATTCAGATACTAGATGAGTTTAGTATGGTGCTACTTTGTGGAAACTTCTGATGATCTCAAAAGAAGCAGCTTGAGGTTTTTTTGCTATCACTCCAAGGGATTACTTTCCACCTTGTTCTTTCCTTCTTTGCTCCAAGATTTCCTGACGTGACTGCCTTTTCGTTCCTTCATTATTTTTTTCGTTTTTCATGGCTTTAATTTTATGTAAGACTCTAGCTTTTAGGTCAGGGTGATCATTTATGACCATGGCAAGAGCTTCCCAATCATTGGATGCCCCTCGGTCATCGATCTTCCTAGTTTTTTTGCCTTTTTTGTCCTTGTTCTCATCTTCCTTGCGCTCTTTACCAAAAATATTTTTTTCAGCCATTGGGTGCTCCAATTTTTGATTAAATTGTAACACGGAATTCGCTGGTGCATTTGACAATCTAGCAAGAATTGTCAAAAAATAAGCAATAGATTTTGAGCTTTAGGATTAAGAAGCTTTCTCAAGGTATCAAAAAATGGACTCTGCTCATCAATAACGGTGTGAAGAATCAAGTTTTCCAAACGTTTTTATTGTTTTTTTCAGATTTTAAAGGGATGAATTATCCTTATTTTGCATAGTTTTATTTTTAGACTAGAGTTCTGTTGTTGAGCATAAGGTAGGCAAATAACCCTTTCTAACTTGCAAGTTTCTAATTAATGTAATACCTATTTCTGGAATTGTAGTCTTGGTGTTATTTTTGATTTTATGGAGTCGAGTATCATGAGAGTTTTTCTGAATCTAATGCTTACCTTTTTTTGTTCTTTGAGTCTTTCTAGTTTTTCTTTTGCCTCGTCGGTTGATGAATTTGATTTTGCTGGCATATATGCAGGTGGAAAACTTCCTAGTAAGAAAGAAGTCTGTCAATTTTTAAAGTCTGCTAATGGGATTCTTTATGTTTCTCCCGATATGGAAGCAGGCAGTGTTGATAGCGATAGTGATTCTTCTTTTGAAGGAAATGAGATGCTTATGGACATTCAAAAGATCCAAATTTACAATGACCCCTTTGGTAGAGACATCAAGCCCCTTGGAAGGTTAGAGTCTAAGCAAGGCGGTCGTAAGACGATTGAATCTTATGATGCATCAACTGGCAATTTAATGATCACTGACAAGAATTGGGGATTCTCGGCTCCCCATGCAGTGAAGCTAGTCGAGTATCAGGGCGAAGATGTGCTTATGTTTAAAATCGTTGAAGACTCTGAAGAGATATATGGCTATTTCTTAATTGATTAAGATTAATTTGATTGGACAAACCTAGATTTTCCGCCTTTTAGAGGCCTTCGCTTCCTATATGCTTGGTGTCAATAGCATATAAAACAATGAAATCATGACTTTATTCGAGAATTTGCTTAATCATTATTGGCGGTGCAGATAATATCTAGTTTCGCCTCGAATAGGTTTAAAATTGAAGGGTCGTTGCTTTTTAAATCAAACGGAGGGGGCGATCCTTGAAATCAATTCTAATATCATTTTTCTGTAGTGCTTGTGGCTTTTTCATAGCAGGTTGTGGTTCTGAAGATTCAAGCAGCACAATAAATACTTACCGATTGAACTTCCAGGGAAGTGAGTTTGATCCTCACAATGAGCAAGTTCTAACTGCTGCTATTATCGATCGTAGCAATGGGGCAGTTTTAGTACAGGAGAATGCCACCGTCTCCAATGGCAGTTTTAGCTTCGAATGGACTGGACTGTTAGAGGAATCGAAGAGCTATTTTTTGGATTACTATGTTGATATGAATGGCGGATTGCTAGATTAAGTGCAGAAGAAAAATTTTCATCGCTTCGCAGGGCGACTTTAGATAACCTGTGATAC
>JABSRF010000629.1 GCA_013215275.1 Oligoflexales bacterium
AACTTCACATGAAGTTGAGCAATATTTAGACAGGAATATGCAATTGGCGATATAATTCTGTCGAACTCAGGTTATTAAGTCAATTAGCGGCATATCTAAAGTGCCTGTAAGGCTTGAAAACTCATTCCAAGCTAGGCCCAAGGGACCGGGCTTTTCTTCGTTATTGAAGTGACTGGTCCATTCCCACACATTTCCTGACAGATCCCAGATGATCGCGCCATTTGATAGGGTATGGGTCCTTTGCTCAACGAAATCATCATTGGCTGCTTGTAACGCAGTGCAATCAAACTCTACAACATTTAAGGTGTCATCTGAGGAGGCCGCACATGCCTGACCTGGACTGTTGTCACTGTGACCGCGTTTCAATTGAGCATCTCCAACGATGCCATTAGTCCAATTTGACCCAGTGTTTGTAATGTTGTCACCAATGGTCATCCACTCTTCGTTTGTCAAAAGGTGGTAACCCTGACCAATAGAGTTACATTTTGCTTCGGCTTCTTGCTGATTAAGGGAAACCCATGGGGTGTTGTCTGCACTGGAGCTTGGTATCTCTTCTACCACGGAAGAAGAGCAAGATTGCCCATCAGCTAACGAGCATTTTGCTTCATACTTCATGACACAAAAATCCTGGGTTTCATATGCGGGATTACCTGGGACACGCACCCAGCTGCCGGGAGTTCCTATTGAAGCACAGCCTACCAACTGAACTGGTTCTTCCATCTGGTCGGTAGCTTCAGATTCGGGTTCCTCTTGGGTAGCTGAAGATTCTTCTGAAGAATCAGAACTTTGAGCCATAGCATCCGCTTCTTTTTCTGGAGTGGCTTCAATTTTATCGGCACCAATTACAGTTACAAAGTCATCTGGCACTGTTTGTTCATAGCCTGCTCCTTGAATCGTTTCCAATGCAATCCTAATCTCATTTGTTTCAGTTAATAAGACTTCTATGAGAAAGGTGCCGTCTCCTTGAGGTTCAAAGTCAATGACTAAGTTTTTCTTGTTCTCATCCGTGATTGCTATGTCTGAAGCAAGCAGATCAACCTCTAAAACTGCTCCCTCTTTCGCTAAGTAACAGGATATTTTCATGGAGCCACTGAGGGTATTCTTTGACAGTGTTTCACACCTCAGGCTTGCCCCCGTTATCATGACTGGAGGGCTACTATCATCAATGATTGCTGGATCGCCTTCTCCAAGGTAATCTGGCTCCCTTTCTGCATTCATTTCTTCCGCTTCAGCGATTGAGATATCGCTAATTTTTTTAGATTTGCTACTAATCTGTGGCTCATTTATAAATGAGCCGTCTCTACCGCAACTGAAAAAAAAAGTTGTTATAAAGATTAAAATGTAGTTCATGTTTTTGCTCCGTGAAAACAAGTTCTGGGAGAGTCAATCGCCAACTCCAAATCAAAAATTAGAAAATAGAAAATTTTTTTATCGTGATCCGTAACCGTTCATTGTTTCCCGAGCTTATGAAGCAGAGTTTATAGTCGAAGCTCAAAAAATAAATCATACTGGATTCATCCCACTAGCATGATCATTGGCATGTGAAGATGGTGCGCCTCTATCTGTGTTTTAAGTCTCTAATTATATTGACGCTTGGGAGTTTTAAGGTTAACGCCCAGACTAAGAGCCATGACTATCGGTTATTGTTGGTGTATATGTAGCTGAATTATTCCAGGGGGTTTTCCGATTACGTCGGCATGGAAGGCACACCTCTTTTCCTTAATAGATAACATTCCAGGAAGCCATGCTATTGAACTATTAGTGGCACCTAGATTCTGCATGCTATGAATTTCTCCATCGCCGCTATCAAAAATATACAAAAAGATTGGAGGAAAATCTCGC